>JANRLV010000031.1:0-12525 GCA_033762195.1 Chitinophagaceae bacterium
AGTAAAGAATTCTGTAAAAAATGAAGACCATAAATTAAGAATTCCGAAACCTTAGTACAATCCTATTTAATCTACACCTGTAACATAAAAGGTGCCGTTTACAAATTCGTAAGTCAATCCTAAAAATAAAATGATCATCAAACCCATCATAGTACCGGTTCTTTTTTTACTTGCCAGTTTAACCAGCTGCAAAACAAACCAAATGACCCTATCCCCTACCTCAAAAAATGGATTGTATAAGGTAACCATTCTTTACCCGGACGGGGAAGGCAAAACCTTTGACATGAACTATTATGAACAAAAACATATGCCGATGATGGCTGGGTTTTTAGGCGAAACCCTGAAATTCTATGAAATTGACAAAGGCATTTTTGGGCGGTCTTCCTCCGAAAAACCAACATTCCTGGCAGTTGGATATTTCTTTATAACAAGTATAGATGAATACAACAAAGCAATCGCGCAAAACAGGGAGGCGGTTATGAGTGATATTAAAAATTATACCAATATACAGCCGATCGTACAGATCAGTGAAATAAGACAAGTGAAAAACAAAGAATGATCAATTAAAAAAGCTAATTTCATCATCCAGTTACCATTGTCCATGATGCACCAGGTTTCCTAAACTTAACATCGACCCTTTTTATGTTTAAATACAGCCTACTGGTAATCCTGTCCGCTTCCCTTCTTTTCCATGCATGCAAAAAATCAGGTCAAAAAGAAGTGCCGGATGGATTCGCTTCCGTACCTGAAACCAAACCGCAGTATAACAATACCAGTTTGGGGGTTTACAAAGGTGTCATTATTGGGTCTGTTGGAACGATAGTTATAAAAATCAATAACGGAGATAACCTGATCAAAGGTTATTTAGCAATTGATAATGTAAAAGACACGTTATCCACCTCCCAGACAGTAACGGCCGGTCAGCCTATAATGAATCTGAATTTTACCGGAACTTTTTCTTCCATGACTTTATCGGCGAACGCCGACGGATCAGATGCGCAAATATCCAACCTGTCCATTACCGGGCATCCAAACGCCAAAGCATTAGTTATCCATGAAAATTCTACCCAACTGGTCATGTGTTATGGAGGAACCTTTAGTGGCGACCTGAATGGTAACATTTGCTTTGTAAAGGTGGGGACAGCCATTCGAAGTGAACCTGTTAACTTCCTGGCAAAAGTCTCTATCGATACCTTTTTCCTGAAGGGAAATTGTGTTCCCGAAACCGACACGGTACGCACCAATACACATTATATGTACGACCTGGGAAATCCGGTTAGAACATTTTCCGGGTATCCAACCTTCAGCAATACCGCGGTAACCGGCCCCTGGGTGTCCTTCTTTCCCCCCAGTAACTCAACTTTAAGGGGTACCATTAATTGCGTAAGGACCTATTAACTTAGAGGGATCATCCAATCGTCAAATAAACAATCCTCATAAAAAAGTATCGAACTCTTCTTCCTATCTGGGGCAGCCTGTTGTTTGCCTCCCTGTATTTTTTAGCTACCCTTTACTATCCAGGCGGCTCGGCCTTCAACCGCCATGCCAAGGGGTTTAGTTGGGCCAATAATTACTGGTGTAACCTGTTGGATGGAAAGGCCATTAATGGGCAACCCAATAGCGCCCAGCCTGTGGCCTGGGTAGCCATGCTTGTCCTTTGTTTCACCCTGGTTTATTTCTGGTGGATTTTCCCAGGATACACTACCCTTCACCGTTACACTAAAACCATGATCCGGGTGAGCGGCCTGCTGGCTATGGGTATTGGGCTTTTGCTGTTTACCCGTATTGACCATGACCTGATCACCAACCTGGCCTCCTTGCTGGGACTGATTGCCACCGTGGGAACCTTTGCCGGTCTTTACAAAAATGGATGGAAGACCCTCCTCCTTTTTGGTGTCCTCAATATTTTATTCGTCATAGCCAATAACTTCCTGTACTATAACGAAGCCTATATTTCCTACCTGCCGCTGGTGCAAAAGATCACGTTTGGCAGCTTCCTCGCCTGGATCTGTTGTATCTGTTTTAAAATGTACAGGACAGAAAATCCCCAAATCAGGTAAATTGTCCTTTCTATTGCCGGCCAAAGATTTGTACTGAAAAATACAAGACCAGCGCAACGGTTGGGGCAAATCGATTGTCAGATCAAAAAACGGCCTATGCGAAAAATTCTTTTTTATGTCCTGATCCTGCTTTCAATGGCCGGCTGTACCAAGGACCATGGCTCAAGGGTGGAGATCTACCTCTTGTCATCCTATAGCTACTCTACGAATACCTCCACCAGTCCCGCGACCGTGGTAATTACCAATCCTGTGCTGGAAAACACCCCGTTGGTGGCGGACAAGGATATTTCCTTTTATACCCAATCCACCTATACATTCACCTTAAAAAAGGATATCCAGTCAAGAATCGCCTCCTATGGGGCGGATAAAGCCTTTGCGGTGACCGTGGATAAGGAACTGGTTTATTTGGGAAAATTTCAGCCCGGTTACCTCAGTTATATCCCCTTTGGCCATGCTACGATCACCCCGTTGGGCCCCAATAACCAGGAATTGAAAATTGATTTCCCGATGGTGGTCGGGAGTACCGACCTTCTACTGCTTGATAAGCGAAACGATGATCTTCTGATCGCTACCCTAAGGGCTACGGGACGGTTGCGTTAACTTAAAAAAGGGACCTCCGGAAACCCCGAATAGCAGAAAATATTAAAAAAGCAGAGAGTTTACGTATATTTATTCCGATGCGGCATAACGCGTGCAACTCATTGGCAACCATTTTGTTGGAAGCTAAATTTTGTTGCACAAACAGATGCTGTTTTATGTAAATTTTAAACCTTTGCTGTATGATCTGCAACATCAAAAAAATTACCAAAACCATTCTTTTTGGATCTGCCTTATTGCTCTTCTCTGCAACAGTTATTGCACAGGATGGCACCATTTATCCGTTAGCCGCCCCTGCCGAACCCAATGCCATAGTGTTGGGTACCGGTGGAGTTGAGAATCAACCGGCTACTGAATCCTGGTTTCGCCAGTGGGGCGATCCCATGGCACGCAACATCACGGTTGCCACCCTTACTCCTTTTCTTCCCAAACCCGGCAAGGCCAACGGCGCTACAGTGATTGTTGCACCGGGCGGTGGCTTCAGATGGCTTTCCATGGGCAATGAAGGCTGGGAAGTTGCGCAGGCGCTTGCCGACAAAGGCATCACCGCCTTTGTTTTGAAGTACCGACTTTTTCCCACCGTACCCTCGCTGGATAGTTTCAGTGCCTGGATGAACCGTCCGCGCATTGCTCCCCCGCCTGCTGATTCTTCCAGAACGGTATCGGCACCCAGACCGCCGCAGATCGATTTGTCAAACCAGTTGGAAGACGCCGAAGCGGCCTACGCGCTGATCGTGAAAAGATCCAAAGAATGGGGTGTGGATACTTCCCGCATTGGCATGATCGGTTTTTCAGCCGGATCAGGACTCACCATGCACGCTACAATGAACTCAAAAACCATGAAACTGGCATTCATCGGCATGATCTACGGAGGAATGGGTCCAATGGAAGTACCCAAGAATGCCCCTCCCATGTTCAATGTTATAGCTACAGATGACTTTCTTTTTGGCGGACAAACCGGGCTGATCCAATCCTGGTACAAAGCTGGTATTCCTGTTGAGTTTCACCTATACCAAAATGGAGGACATGGTTTTGGCCTGGGAAACCCCAACAGAACAAGCAACAAATGGTTTGATGCCTTTATTCATTGGCTGGACGTGAACCGGTTCTTAACAGCCAAGGCTGTCAAGTGATCTCGTGTGGGAGTAAAGGAGCTGTAAATAGCAAGAAGTTATGGATTCATGGCCGGGGATTGGACCCGGCCATTTTTGTATCCTCGCTTATAGGCTTTTGACGCAAAAACCCGCTGTATTTGACGTTTCCCTCTCCTATCCAGTAGATCGTTAAGCCCTACATTTGAATGAACCAAAAAAATAAACCATGGCGCTGATCAATCCACACATCAACTTCAACGGCAATGCGGAGGAAGCATTTGCCTTTTACCAATCCGTATTTGGAGGAGAATTCAGGAAGATCATTCGTTTCAAGGATATAGCAGGTCCTGAATTTCCGATAGCCGAAAAAGAGGAAAATAAAATCATGCACATTTCTTTGCCTATCGGTAAATACAACAGCCTGATGGGAAATGATGTTCCGGAGTTTATGGGTAAGGTCAACGAGATGGAAAACAGGAGTAAAATTTCAATTAGTGCTGCCTCCAAGGATGAAGCCATCCATTTGTTCGAAGGGCTATCAACAGGCGGTTCCATTGAGGTACCCTTCTCCGAAAGTGGCCCGGGTACTTATTTTGGTATGTTTAGAGACAAATATGGTATCGAGTGGATCGTTGACTTTGACCCTGAGTATTCCGAGCTGGCGTAGGTGAACTTTGCAAAAAAGGGAATTTTAAATATTTAGCCCGCCCCTACCTTTGTGGCAACTTCCTCGATTTGTTACTTCTAAATTGGACCCATATGGATATGCCAAAAGAAAAGGGTATGCTTACGATCGACAACTATCTGGACACCCACTATATCCACCGGAGTAACTGGCTCCGGGCTGCAGTATTGGGGGCCAATGACGGGATCATTTCCATTTCAAGCCTCGCTATTGGAATAACGGCAGCGAATGCCAGCCGGGATTCTATTGTTCTGGCCACGGTGGCCGGACTGGTAGCCGGGGCCTTATCCATGGCGGCCGGAGAATATGTATCGGTAAGCTCACAAACAGATACCGAGAAGGCCGATATTGAAAGAGAGGCACAGGAACTGAAGGAAATGCCGGAAGAGGAATTGGAAATACTCACTCAGATTTATCAGCAGCGTGGATTAAAAAGGGAAACGGCTCATCTGGTGGCGAAAGAGCTTACGGAGCATGATGCCCTATCGGCCCATATCAGGGATGAATTGGGTATAAATGAAGTTACGCAGGCAAAGCCTATTCAGGCCGCGCTGGCATCGGGAGCCTCGTTTACTGCCGGGGGACTGCTACCAATGCTGGTCGTACTCTTTGCACCACTGGTGAATATGGAATACTTTCTTTATGGTTTTACGGTGATCTTTCTGGCCATCCTTGGCACTGTATCTGCAAAAACCGGTGGTTCGAAAGTTAGCAAAGCCATTTTGCGGATCATGGTATGGGGCACCATCGCTATGGGATTATCGGCTGGAGTTGGGTATTTGTTTGGCGTGCGGGTATAGGATCAAATTTTTCTATAACCATTCATCATGGCATACAATGAAAAACTGGCTGACCAGGTCAGAGAATTAATTTCACTTACACACAAGCAGGTTGCACCCCGATGGATTTTACCGGAAAAGTGATGAAGGGTTATGTATTTGTAGATATAGAGGCGCTGAATACAAAAAAGAAACTGGCCTATTGGATCGAACTTGCCCTTCAATTCAATAAAATCGCCAAAGCTTACAAAAAGAAGAAAAAGTAGGTTAAATAAGATCTACCCTGAAACAAAAAGCACAACCCAATTGCTGAAACTTAATTTTTGACTCTTAAATAAAAACGATAAACCATGACCACTGTTAACATCTACCTCACGTTTAATGGCAACTGTGAAGAAGCATTCAACTTTTATAAATCGGTTTTTGGGGGAGAAATTCCATATATGGGACGGTTCGGGGATATGCCTGCAGATAGTGGCCATACACTGGCCCCGGAGGAAGCGAACAAAATAATGCACGTATCACTTCCCATAAGTAAAGAAACCATGTTGATGGGGAGCGACACGGCAGGAGAATGGAGTTCCAAATTTTCAGCCGGAAATAATTTTTCCATTTCCATCAGTACGGACAGTAAAGGGGAGGCCGACCGGCTTTTTGCGGGGCTTTCTGCCGGTGGACAGGTCACCATGCCCATGAACAGTACATTCTGGGGAGATTATTTTGGCATGTTCGCCGACAAATTTGGTATCAACTGGATGATAAGCTTTAGGGAAGAAGCAAAGGCATAATACGTAAACAATGATCAAAAAATAGAACTCGACCATTTTTCCTATCGGATGCACTTGAGATTGAAATAAAAATAATTGACATGGCAAAAGCCTCCTCCAAAAAACTATCGGCCGACCAATGCAAAAAGTTAATAGGCACTTTAAAGACCCGTTTTGAAAAAAATATGCCCCGGCACAAGGGATTGACATGGGCAACCGTGTTGGCCAAACTGGAATCCGCCCCGGAAAAACTATGGTCACTCAATGAAATGGAAATAACAGGGGGTGAACCGGACGTGATCAGTTTTGATAAAAAATCGGGGGAATTTCTCTTTGTGGATTGCTCTGCAGAAAGTCCCAAAGAACGACGCAGCCTTTGCTATGACCGGGAAGGGCTTGATTCCAGAAAAGAATTCAAACCCGCCGATACGGCCATGGATATGGCCAAAGCCATGGGGGTCGACATGCTGAATGAAGAGCAATACCGGCTCTTGCAAAGTTTAGGTGATTTTGATCTCAAGACCTCCAGTTGGTTGCTTACCCCGGCACCAATTCGCAAACTTGGAGGGGCCATCTTCGGCGATAAGCGATACGACCATGTATTCATTTACCACAATGGAGCCGGTTCCTACTATGCAGGAAGAGCCTTTAGGGGGGCATTGAAAGTTTAAGGTGTCAACAATAGATCGATCATGAAAGCCTATACCAGAAACCGCTATGGAGGCCCTGAGATCTTAAAGATCGAAGAGGTCACCAAACCCTCGAACCCGGCGGACGAGGAGGTCATTTTACGAGTGATGGCGAATTCAATGAACCCTGCTGATTGGCATTTGCTGAGAGGGAAACCCTTCTTTGCCCGCTTTACAGTGGGTTTGTTTAAACCTAATTCAAAAATACCAGGAGCGGATTTTGCAGGGATCGTCGATTCGGTGGGTAAGAAGATAACGCATCTGAAACCAGGCGACCGTGTATTTGGTGAGACATTGCTCGGCGGGGCTTTTGCCGAATATACCTGTGCCCCGGCCAGGGTCTGTGCAAAAATGCCAGACGGGTTAGGTTTTAAAGATATGGCCGCTGTACCTGTTGCCGGAATAACTGCCTATCAGGGCCTGGTGACCCATGGAAAATTACTGGCTGGTGAAACCGTGTTGATCAATGGCGCCTCGGGTGGGGTTGGCCATTTTACCGTTCAGATCGCGAAGGCGTTGGGAGCAAAGGTTACAGCCGTTTGTTCCAGCCGCAATGTCGATTTTGTTCGCTCGCTGGGAGCCGATCATACAATCGCCTATGATCAGGAAAATATCCACGCACATACAGGAAAGTATGACCTGGTTGTAGATACCAATGGCAACCTGACCCATAGCGATTTTCGCCGAATGGGGAACCGAGGAATTACGATCGGGTTTACCAATATGGGGCATATGTTCCGGTTGTTATTAAAAAAAGCCGTTAATAAATTTCCGCTGACGCAATTCACGGCAGAAGCGAATAGCATAGATTTGGAAGCCCTCGCGAATATGGTAGCAGAAGGAAAAATCAAAGCCCATATAGAGAAAGTGTATCCTTATACCGAACTCCCGGATGCGCTTGGGTATATTGAGCGTATGCGAACAAGGGGGAAAGTGGTGGTGGAATGGGATTGAGTTTGGTGTCGCCGGACGCAACCTTTTATGCATGCAAAATCAGAGGACACTCCTGGACAGGTTTCAGGTTTTTTCCTGCCACCATTTGTAAAGCTCCCCCAGCCTTCCGACCGTAAACTTCTTTTTTCCTATGCTGGCGATCCACCGGATACCGGACACGGCATTGGTCAGAAAGGCATGATCGGCTTTTTCAAGGTCATCAACAGAAATGGGTGCTTCTTCCACGGCAAAACCCCAGTCGGGCATTTTTTCCAACAAGTACCTGCGCATCACTCCCGCCACACATCCTTCCGATAAGGGTGGCGTGGTGAATTTCCCTTCTATTGAAATAAACAGGTTGGCGATCGTTGAATCGGTGATCCGTTCATGGGTGTTCAGGAGGAGACAATCATTCAGGCGGTGTTTGCGGGCATAAAGGGCTGCCATGATATAAGGAAGATAATTCGCTGATTTCAAATTGGAAAAACGATCCGTGCTTTTTCGGGCATCCGGGAAGATATCCAACACCAGTCCGTTTATGTTGATTTCCTGATAGCTTTCATTTAAAGCCCAGCTTTGCATGAGGTAATTGGTATGCAAAGGACCTGGTTCATTCAACCCGCCATCTCCCCGAAATACCATCAACCGTATCCGGGCCAGTTGGGTGTGCTGGTTCTTTGTGGCCAGCTCAAGAATTTCCTTTTCCAGTTTTTCACGGGTGAAATGAGGGCCGGGTTCAAAACCCAGGGTATCAAGTGCTGAAAACAACCGGTCAAAATGCAGGGAAGCCAGGGGGATCCGGCCTTTTTCCAACCGCATGGTTTCAAATACCCCATCCCCATAGCGAAGTCCGCGGTTATCTGCAGAAGCGACAGGGGTACCGGCATCCAGCCATTTACCATTGAAACCGATCTTGTCCATTTGACAAAACTAAAAAATGCCCCGCTTTGGCAGGGCATTTTTATTAATCACGCTCAGGCTGTGTGTGGCTTATTGTTCGACGAGACCGGCTTTGACCGCATACATTACCAGACCGGCAATGGAAGTGGTTCCGGTTTTTGTCTTGAGTTTATCGCGGATGGCCTCTACCGTACGGGGGCTGAGGTCCACGATATCGGCGATCTCTTTAGTGCTTTTTTCTTCGCACATGAGTTTCAGAATGGTGATCTCCTTATCATTCAATTGTACATCCTGGGGACGGATACTGTCTCCATGTGTTTTGCTGCGGAGTCCGTTCAGGAGGGCTTTATTGGTAAGGTCATTAAAGAAGAATTCATTTTCATAAACCCCTTTAACGGCTTCATAGATCATTTCAGCGCCTGATTCTTTGGTGAGGTAAGAGTTTGCCCCTATTTCCATCATGCGACTGATCATGGAATGATCGTTATGCATTGAAAGCATGATCACTTTAAGGTCAGGGTAAAGCTTCTTGATCTCGGGGAGGGTGGTCAACCCATCCATGATAGGCATTTGAATGTCAAGCAGGACCACATCGGGTTTGATGTGCTTGAGGAGGTTGAGCAGTTGCATCCCATTCTCGGCTTCCGCAACCATCTGGATATCTTTCCTGCTACTAAGGGAGGTTTTCACACCGGTACGGAAGAGGGCATGGTCGTCGGCGATCGCTACTTTAATAATGGTATTAGCGTCAATGTTCTTCATTTGGATATTAATTAGTAGTAAACAACGGATTTTATACCAACAATAACGTTAAAAGACTATGCAAATTGTAAAAATCCCAAATAAAAAACCATCGTAGTAATACCTTATTTTCCTGTTGCGGAAAATACTCTTTTCGGCCCTGCACGTAAAGTTCCGATTCCGCAGCGAAGTATTACCAGTACTTCAAACATGGCTTTTACGATAAGAACCGTAAATACCGAATGAATAAAATCGGTCAATAATGCTCTTGTCCACATCCCTATGTGGATATATTTTTGTATCAGAAAGTTGATTGACAAGGAGGCATCGTCTACTACTCCGAACCGTCCAATGTCCTATACCGTCCAGAAAGTCATTCCAATTCCCTTGAAAAACCGGCGAGCAAAATCCAATATCAGTCAACTTTCTCTTTTTCTTTTCTTTTAGTTTTAGTTGTTGAATATAGCTTAGTTACCATTTTACCCGTTTTTTAATCCAACCCTGCGAAAGAACCTGTCCTTTGAACGACCACAACCTATCCTTATACTGACGATTCCAAGAAAATAGTCTCTTGAAGAAAAAGCCCACGTCCCAAGCGTGGGCTTTTTCATTCTACTAACCTACTGCTGATATAAGCACTAAAAGTCAAGTTCCAGGTCGCATTCGGTCACTTCCCAGCACGACCAGTTAAACCACTGGCAGGCCGGGCAGGTACCCCCACCGGGGCAGGGGCATCCGCATTTCTTGAATTTGCACTTGATCTTGATCTTAGAAGCTTCCTGTCCAAACGCTAACTGGTCGGAATGCAGAAACCCTTCATCCGTAAATACGGTGTTTCTTTCCTTCTCCCGGGGTTGTCCCGCCCGGTATTTTAATACGGTGGTCGAGGAATATACCCCGTCCCCGGCAACCAGGTCGGTTCCCCGGCCATTGTCGGCATAAACAATGCCTTTCATCCCAAACCCCTGTGGCCTGGCCCGGGCATTGCCAAAATCCCGCAAGACAATCTCACTTACATACGTAAACTCGGAAACGGGTCTCGCGCGGATGGCGGTAATCGCCACATTGGCCTTAATGTACTCCTCGGTCCAGTTATCGAGGCCTTTCTGCGCATGTGTAGGGGAAATGGATAACCCTCCCAGTCCCCATAACATTAGTTGGATCATTCTTCGCTTCATACCTGTCATTTGGTCCTACTCTCTTCAAAATCCCGGTTTTCGGTGTGCCCGGATCAACCCGCTGCCGGCAGGCTTCGCTGACAATACAAAGGTCGTTTGTAAGGATATTGAACCGTCAAAAACACAGGCATAGTCTTCCGTGATTAACACCGGGATCAACCGTTAAATAAGCGGAATTTAATCGAAGAAAAAACGGATGATTTTCCGTTGAAAACTATAGGTATCCCAATCCACCTCCCTTTAGTTTTGGCATCAAAATGACTGTCATGACAGCTCCGACCAAACCGATCCATCTCGCCCTGGTGGATGACCATATGCTATTACGGTCTTCCCTTGCCAAATCGATCAATGATTTCGATAATTGTAAAGTAGTGATCCAGGCCTCCGATGGTATGGATCTCATCGAACAGATGCGACAGGGAGTAGTGCCGGATATTGTGATACTGGATCTTGGAATGCCCAGGATGAACGGAATGGAAACCTCCAACTGGTTACGTAAGGAATATCCAAAGGTGGCCGTGCTCATTCTGACCATGTATGATTCGGATATGACCATGGTGCGCCTGATGAATACAGGTGTAGCGGGTATCTTAAAAAAGGATATTCATCATTCCGAATTGCTTTTTGCGATTCAATCTGTTGTGGACACCGGCTTTTATTATTCCAAACAGATTACCGGAAAACTCGTTAACCTGATCCGAAAGAATGACGAAGGGGAAATGAACCTGGAACGGGTACAATTAACCGACCAGGAAATGGATTTTCTGCGGTTGGCTTGCACGGATAAAACCTACAAAGAGATCGCTTCAGAGATCAATTTGAATATCCGGACGGTAGATACGATCCGCGATCATTTATTCAATAAACTGGGTGTGCGAAGCCGGGTAGGAATGGCCATGTTTGCGGTAAGGCAGGGGATTGTTCCTTTATAATCCTGAAAATAAAATCTCGTTACTCCAGTAACCTGTTCCGCATCGCATACATGACCAGACCAGCGATGGTTTTTGCGCCAGCCTTTTGCTTCATGTTTTGCCGAATGGTTTCAATAGTACGTGGACTTAAGAACACTTCTTTGGAAATTTCTTCTGTGGTTTTATCCTCGGCAATGAGTTTAAGGATCTTGAGTTCTTTCTCGGAGAATTTTACCGGATTGGGATAGAACTGTCTGACCTTCTTTTTATGTTGGAGTTTGAGTAATACGGCTTTGTTTACAAGATCGTTGAAATAGAAATCATCATTGACACAGGTAAGGATCGCCTGATAGATCTCATCCGGGTCGGTGGTTTTGGTGAGATAGGCGTTGGCCCCCATTTCCATCATCCGCGTGATCATCTCCTGGTCATCATACATGGTGAGGACAATGATCTTCAGACTTTCATATTCCTTGCGGATAAAAGAGATCGCGTTGATGCCATCTACTTCAGGCATCCGGATATCCATTAATAAAACATCGGGTTCTTTGATCTTGAGTTTGTGCATGAGGTCCTTTCCGTCTTCGGCCTCCCAAAGGATCTTGAGATAATCCCTTTCCTTAAGCGCCATGCGTATGCCGTCCCGGAAGATCTTGTGGTCGTCGGCGATCGCCACCTTAATTTGATCGGTAGTCATGGATAACTGGTTTCCAGTGAATCGAATGGGTTTAATTACAAGCCCGACGAAAGTAACGTATTTTCCTGATAATATAATCGTGTATATCAGGCATTTACCTAAAAAGAGGGCAAAAAGACCGAATTTTTGCCGCCAGAAGTTAGTCGTAGTTTTCCGAAGGTATTCCAGGGAATCTACGATGCCCACCGGAAATATTCCCCTGCCAAATCGAGCAATACTTCTCTTGTTCTGCAAAGGCAGTTTTTCTATTTTTGATCCTGATTCATTGACCACCAACCCCTCTTATTATCCACAGCTGTTGATAAGCGCCTTGAGATCGTAAAATTTCAAGGTTTTTTTATGACTTTTACGATAGTAAATTTACGCAAAATTAGTGGGACTATTACCTGATATTACTACTAAAAGTTAACCCCTAAAACGGCCTGAAACCCTTGCCAGGACTACATTCTACCCGATTGCACCGGGGATAGTGCCCGGGACCCGGTTGAATTTGG
>JANRLV010000032.1:0-16872 GCA_033762195.1 Chitinophagaceae bacterium
TAAGTAAAACGGACAGCTATCGCACCCACTGGCCTTTCCTGCGTGATAGAAGAATAGACTCCTATCAACCGCTAACAAAACGATATATTGACTCCGAATAATCAACTAAATGACCCCAAAAGAACAAGGATATTTTTTTCCTGCTGAATTTGCGGAACATAAAGCCATGTGGTTGAGTTGGCCGCATAAAGAAGAGAGCTGGCCCGGAAAAATCAATCGCATTTACCCCAATTATTGCCGGTTTATTAAGGAAGTCTCCAAATCGGAGATCGTGCGGATCAATGTGGCTGATGAAACCATGCGTCAATTCGCGATCGGACATTTGGAAAAAGCCGGCGTTGACCTCTCCCGAATCGAATTCTATTTTCACCCTACTAATGATGCCTGGTGCCGCGATCATGGTCCGGCTTTTTTAGTAAACCCCGATGCCGATATCAAAAAAGTGATCGTTGACTGGGGATACAATGCCTGGGGAAACAAATACCCACCCTTTGATCTGGATGATGTCATCCCTACGCTTATTGGAAAACAATTTGATATCCCCGTCTTTCATCCGGGTATTGTGATGGAAGGCGGAAGCGTGGAATTCAATGGAAAAGGAAGCCTGCTCACCTCCACCGCCTGCCTGCTCAATCCCAACCGCAATCCGCATCTTAACCAGGAGCAGATTGAAGATTATCTACGTAATTACTACGGAGTAGAGCAGATCCTCTGGGTTGATGAAGGCATTGTGGGCGATGACACCGACGGTCATATCGACGATACGGTGCGTTTTGTGAATGAAGACACGGTGCTTACCGTTATCGAAGAAAACAAGCAGGATGAAAATCATGCCCTGCTCCAGCACAACCTGAAACAATTAAAAAAACTCCGCCTGCTAAATGGGAAACAACTCAATATCGTTGAACTACCCATGCCGGATGAAGTTGTGTATGAAGGGCAGCGCCTCCCGGCTTCCTATGCAAACTTTTATATTGCCAACCATGCAGTCATAGTACCTGTTTTCAACTGTGACAAAGACGACAAAGCATTGGGAATTATACAAGAATGCTTCCCCGAAAGGCAGGTAGTGGGCATTGACTCAACAGATATCATCTGGGGATTGGGGAGCTTTCACTGTTTGAGCCAGCAGGAGCCTGAAGTAGATTAAATAATAAATAAGGAACATAAAATAAGGAATAAGAAAGTAGAGATCCGTTTCCAAACTTTCTTATTCCTTATTTTATGTTCCCTTTCTATTATCCTTCCTATTCTACTTCACCCTCGGCGGTATCAACTTATAAACCACCGGTGTCACAATCCGCGACAATAAGGTAGACGAGATCAACCCGCCTATCAATACCAACGCCAGCGGCGAGATCAACGGATTGCTGTTTAGTGCAATGGGTGTTAAACCTCCTATGGCCGTTAAACTCGTAAGCACAATGGGCAGGAACCGCAACTCCCCGGCGATCTGGATCGCTTCATCCAAACCCTTTCCTTCCTCCCGCAACTGATTGGTGAAGTCCACCAGCAGGATGGAGTTCTTCACTTCGACCCCCGCGAGCCCGATAAAACCAATAATGGCTACAAAGGACATTGGGTTACCCGTAACCCACAGCATCAATACCCCGCCAATAATACCCAGGGGAATAACAGATAATACAATGAGTGTACTCTTCAGGGTTTTAAACTCCAGGATCAGCACCATGATGAAGAGGAACACGGTGGCAATGACAACGGTCATAAACCCCCCGCCAAAGGCTTCCTTTTCGCCTTCGGCCTCTCCAGCGATCTGATAGGTATAGCCCTCCGGCCATTGGATCGACTTTGCCTTTTCCTCAAATGCCGCATTGACCTCCCCGGCCAATACACCCTTGCTGGTATAGGCTTTTACCATCACAAAACGTTTTTTGTCGAGGTGCTTGATGGTGGAAGGCGATGACTCGAACTCAAGAGTAGCTATTTGTTTGAGCGGGATGGGTGTACCCAATGCATTGTTTACATACACCGATTCAAAATTATCCAGCGTGGGATAATTCCCTTTGGGCGCCCCGATCATGATATCATACTCATCACCTTCCGCATTGGTATATTTCCCGGCTTCAAATCCGGATACGGCCAGGCGCAGGGTCTTATCAATATCGGCTGTCTGAATGCCAAGACCACGCGCTTTGTCGGTGTTGATCTTCAGCTTAAGATCGGATTTCAACACGCCTATGTCATTGGTGACATAGATGGTACCGGGAATGGATTTGATAAGGGCCTCCGTTTGAGCCGCCAGCTTCCGGAGTGTATCCAGGTTGTCACCGGTAACCCGGATGGCCACGGGAGCTTCCACCGGTGGTCCCTGCTCAAAATCCTTTACTTCGATCCGGGCACCAGGCTGACTTTCAAATTGTTTTCTTAGGTCTTCAATGATCTTTTTCTTTTCGTAGGCCTTTACATCCTTTTGCAGTTGAACATATATCTGCGCATAGTCACTCTTCTCATTCTCCGGTATCTCATTGTAATAGATGCGGGGGTTCCCTTTCCCAATATTGCTGGTATAGAATGCCACTTCTTTTACTTTCTTTAATTCGGACTCTACATACCGGGTCATTTCATTCGTGGCATCCACATTGCTTTGAAGCGGCATCTTCACATTGATGAGGAACTGGGGTTTCTCCGAAGTTGGGAATAATTTGAACCCGATAATTCCAAACACTGCCAGTGATCCGGCAAATAAGGCAAAGGCAATGATCAGGGTGAGAACAGGCCGGTTCAACGCTTTTACCAATAAACGGGAGTAACTGCCATGAATGATCTTCTTTAACCCACGGAGAAAAATATTTCCTTCGGGATTGGCATGTTGCCTTAATAATTTGCTCGCCATAAAGGGCACAATGGTGAGAGACACCAGCATGGAGGCAAATACCGATGTAATTACGGCCATAGGTAAACCACGGATGAATTCACCGGAGGCTTCGGGTAAGAAGACCAGAGGCAGGAATGCGATCATCAGGGTAGCGGTACATCCCAGTACAGCCAGACTGATCTGCTTGGTGGCTTCAATGGCCGCATAGGTGCGGGTATGTCCTTCGCGGAGCCATCGTTCAATATTTTCCACCACCACAATACTGTCATCCACCAACAAGCCAAGTGCCACCACAAATCCCACAATACTTAACTGATTCAAAGAGAAACCCAGAAAGCTCATGGTGACAATACCCAACCCAAGCGATAAAGGAATGGCCACCATCACTACCAGGGAAGCTCTCCATCCCAAGGGCAATAAGGTGATCAACACCAGCCCGATGGCGATGAGAAAGTCCATACCCAGGCTACCGAGACGGCTGCTTACATTATCCGCCTGATCAAAATTTCGGATGAGGGCAATATTTGCCGGTAGTTTCTTTTCAAATGAATCGATCACCGGACGATAGGCATCTTGTGTAGCCGAAATATTTTCTCCCGATTTCTGGGCCGCTGTCACCAATACACACCGATGGCCATTGATCCGGGTTATGTATTTTTCCTCCTCATACCGGAACCCGACCTCTGCTACATCTTTCAAATAAACCTGTTTCCCGTTTCCACTATACACTACCGTATTCCTTATTTCTTCCAGGTCCTTGTACTTCCCGCTTGTCTTTACATTGAAGGATTTGGTCCCGGCACGGATGCTGCCCGCCGGAATATTGGCCGCCTCACTCTGGATACTTCCGATCACATAATTGATGGGGATCTTCAATTGCGCCAGTTTATCCAGTTGCATATCCACCCGCACTACCTGATCTGGTACCCCCCAATAGTTCACCCGCTTCAGGCTTTTCACTTTTTCCAATTGCTCCTTCAGGTCCTCGGCATGTGCTTTCAATTTTTCATTGGATGCATTCTCCGACACAAGGGCCATTTGCAAAATGCTTACATCGGTAGGCGAAACTTTATTCACCTTGATACTATATATATCATCCGGCAATTCCGACTCCAGGGCATTGACCTCACGAACCAACTCCTGGTATTTGGCCTCCACATCACTATTGTACTTGTACTCCACAATAAGCACCGCCACACCATCTTCGATCGTAGTCGTGATCTTTTTGATGTTCTCCAATTCAGTCACTTTCTTCTCGATGGGTTTTACCACCAGTTCTTCCATATCCTTTGGACTGGTTCCAGGATATAAAACAATGATCGGGTACTGAGGGGGATTGATCTCCGGATCCTCCGCCCGGGGCATGGTGAGCAAAGTGGTTGCACTTACCACCACCACCATCAGGAACATGACCAGTGTGAACTGATAGTTCCTTACAAAAAAGGATGTCAATTTCATGGTCAGTATTATTTAATGATGGTAATGGAACTGCGGTCAGATAAATAGGGGCTTCCGGAAATGACCACATAGGCAAACCCTTCCAACCCACTTTCGATATACACCTGGTTATTGTCCATTGACCCGATCTGTACCTCGATACGCTTGACGGTCTTCTGGTCATTGGATACAAACACATATCCTTTTTTCCCGTCAGCTTCCAACAGGGCCTCATAGGGAATCGTGAATCCGCTTACTGCTTTTGCTGGTTTTACGCGGGCTTTGCCAAACATGCCAATGGCAGGACGTGTATCGCCAAAGGCCACTTGTAACTCCACCTCAAAAGAACCGGAGACGGGATCGGCAGCCAAGGATTTACGGCTTACCACTGCCTGAAACTCTTTTCCGGGAAAAGCATCCAGCGTTACCGTTGCCTTGTTTCCTTTTTCCATGGCAGCCCATTCGCGATCGGCCGCACCTACACTAAGTATCCATTTGCTGGATGGTGATACCGAACCCATGATCAGAATGGGTGTACCCGGGCCGGCCAGTTCACCGGTCTGCGATATTTTGCGGGCAATAAACCCGTCTGTGGGTGCATAAATGCGGGAGTACTGTTGGTTAAAGGTGACCTGCTGCAAATTTTGCCGGGCTATATCCACACCGGTCCTAGCATTTTGTAATTGCTCCAAGGTAGCCACGCTGTCGTTAAACAGATTCTGTGCACGTTGAAGGTCTCTTTCCGCTTTTTCTACCGACAACTGCACCTGGCTGACCTGCGCAGCGATCTCGGTTGATTTGAGCGAAGCGAGTAATTGACCTTTCCGTACATATTGCCCTTCCTCCACAGCGATCTGGTCAATGACCCCGCCAATTTTAAAGGAGAGTTTTGTTTCTTCTTCGGTATGCAGAATACCTGAAAGAACCAAGGAACCGGTTTGATCCGTACTGGAAACAGGCGCGATCTTTACCGGTACCGTCTCGTTAATGGCGGTTGCCTCAGGAGTTGCCTTTTTCTTGTCCGAACAGGCCGACAACACCAAGGCCAGGGCCATGAATAAATAAAATGTCCTCATAAAAACGTTTATTGGTTAATGGGATATGATGCGGTTTGACGTTCCAGATCAGCCAGGGCCGATAAAAGTTTAAATTCTAAAATATTGGTCTGCACCTGACTGGTCGTAAGTTGGTTGCGGGCATCCAGCAACTCAATGAAACCATTGATGCCTTCGCGGTAGCCCCGGTCGATCAACTTAAAATAAGATTGTGCCGATTCCTGTTGCTTTCGGGAGGCTAACAGGTTTTGATAGGCATTCAAGGCATTGTTGCGACTTACAAAAGCCGCCAGCTCCAGTTGTCGCTGTGTATTGGAGGTGGTCAATGCCAGGTTCTTAATTTCGATCTCCTGTTGCTGGATCTTGTAGAGGTTTCTTTTACCCTGGAACAGGGGGATCTGTAATTGCAGTCCTGCGATATAAAACAGCGAACCGTCCTTTAATTTAAAATCAAATCCCTGTGCGCCGAGGTCGAGAAAGGTATTGAGCCGCGGTACCCGATAAGATTTATTCATTTTTAAAAGATCGGTGTTGATATCCCGGGCAATATCCAGACTTTTCAATTCTTCTCTTCTGGCCGACTGGCCTTCAATGGATGACTGCAGCGGATCCAAAAATGTATCGCTCCAGGTCATATCCATCACTTCGATCGTATCCAATAAAGAGCGGTTCAATAAAAAATTAAAATAAGCGCGTGCATTGGCTTGTTCATTCTTTGCATTTTGCCATTGGGCTTCTACCTGCTTTACTTCACTTTCCGCGCGTGACACATAGGCCGGGAGTCCCTTGCCATTGGCCAACAAGGATTGATTCAAACGCAAATTCTGATTTACCACCACCAGGGCATTGGCATAAATATCAATCGCCTTGCCCGACATCAGGTAATTATAGTAGGCGGTCTTGATCTCTTTTATCAATTCTCGCTTATAGATCTGGATCTCCGTTTCTTTTAACCCTGTCTGTTTGGTTTTGATATCCCGGTTGATGCGGATATCCGGGTTGATCAGGGGCATGACGGTTTTAATTCGCGCATCATAGAAATTATCCGGCGCCAATTGTTCCGACACATTCTTTATCTGTGGGAAATTGTTGGAGGAGGTAAGCTGGTTCAGCGTAGAATAAACCGGGTTAAGCAGATCACCCACCGGTATCTCAATGGCGCGCCCCCCTCCTGCCAGGGTGTACTGGGTTTCAAAACTACTGCTGGGTAAAAAATAGGATTTCGCCTCCTTCAGGGCAACAAGGCTTTTTTCCAGGCTTCCTTGTTTTTCCTTTAATACCAGGTTCTGGGCCAGCCCCTCGGTGATGTACCGGTCAAGTGCGGTTTGCGCCATACCCGAAACGCCTGCCCCAAAAAGAAAAAGGCTTAGCAGAAAGGTTTTCGTTCCTGATTCCATGGTCTTGGTTTAATAATTAATGTATATTTAATGAACAACGTTCACCAATATGGTAAAAAAAAGGGTTACCCCTTTTCCAATATTTCAACAAACACATTAAAGCCCTGTTCCATCAGGTCATTTGCATTATGATCCGGGTAGGCTTGGCACCTGTCGCGGCAATAGAGCGCACACATGCCATGCATGGAGGACCAGATGAAAAATGACAGGTATTCTACGTCTTTCCCCTTGAAATAGCCTGCTGCCTGGCAATCGCGCAGCACATCTTTCAGATAGTTCAGGGTGCGGTTACCCATTTCCCACTTGTCATGATCCACGTTTTCGTGCTTCATTGGACCTGAAATAATAAACATCAGGTCATAGAAATCCTTGTTTTTAGTGGCAAACTCCAGGTAAACCCGGCCCATGGCCTTTAGCCGTTCAAAGGGGTGAGTTACGTGTTGAAGCGGCTGCATCTGCACCAGCATGCGGCGAAAGCCTTCCTCGTGGAGAGCATGGAAAACCTCATCTTTGTCCTTGAAATACAGATAGATAGTACCGGGGCTGTACTCGATGCGTTCGGCAATATTGCGAAGCGAGGTATGCTCATAACCCTTTTCCAGGAACACTTCCCGTGCCCCGTCGAGGATCAATTGGCGCATTTCCTCCTTTTCCCGTTGTTTTCTTTCTGTGATCGTCATTTACGGGTGCAAAATAATGAACACCGTTCAGAGAAACAAATTTTTATTGGATATGCACCGCAAGGGCGCGAAGGCGCAGGGGTGCGCCAAGAGATTAACCGCAGAGAACAGGAGGACGCAGAGGTACGCAGAGATAATGAGCGTGCTAAAAGCTAATAGCTTTTAGTAAATCGTCAATTTTAAAAATATCTCTGCATAGCTCCGCGTCCTCCTGTTCTCTGCGGTTAACAAAACCCTTACTTCCTTTTAAACTCGATCGCTGCCTGCGCCGCTGCCAGCCTTGCAATAGGCACCCGGAACGGTGAGCAACTCACGTAGTTGAGTCCGATGCGATGGAAGAATTTCACACTCTCCGGATCGCCTCCGTGTTCACCACAAATACCGACTTTAAGTCCGGGGCGGGTTTTACGACCGCGGATAGTACCCTCCTTGATCAATTCACCCACACCTTCCTGGTCAATGGTTTGGAATGGATCATCCGGCAGGATCTTCTGGTCAAGATAATTGGGCAGGAATCCACCGATATCATCGCGGCTGAAACCAAAGCTCATTTGCGTGAGGTCATTGGTACCAAAGCTGAAGAACTCGGCGGCTTCGGCCATACGGGAAGCTTTCAGGGCAGCCCTTGGTATCTCGATCATAGTACCATACAGATAGGCAATGTTTTTCAGTTTGAGTTTGGTGCAAACCTCTTTATACACGGTATCCACGATCTTCCTTTGGTGGATCAACTCATTGAGTGAGCAGGTCACCGGAATCATGATCTCCGGGAATGCTTTTTTACCAGCAATCTTCAATTCACCGGCGGCTTCCAGGATGGCGCGCACCTGCATTTCAGTGATCTCAGGGTAGCTTATACCCAAGCGTACACCTCTATGTCCCAGCATGGGGTTGTTCTCATGCAAGGCCAGTACCCTTCTTCTCAACACGCTCATGCGAATACCCAGCTCTTTGCTCAGCACAAAAAGTTTCTCTTTATCATGCGGAACGAATTCATGCAGTGGCGGATCGAGCAGGCGAATGGTCACCGGGTGACCCTTCATTACTTCAAGGGTTTTCTTGATATCGCTTTTTACAAAAACAAACAATTCATTCAGTGCCTTTCTTCTTTCTTCTTCGGTGCGGCTAACGATCATCTTCCGCAACAGGAACAAAGGCTTATCACTTCCTTCCCCATAGAACATATGTTCAGTACGGAAGAGCCCGATTCCTTCCGCGCCAAATTTGGCGGCATGAATGGCATCCGAAGGTGTTTCGGCATTGGCGCGTACACCCATCACTTTCACCTTGTCCACCATCTTCATCAGGTCCTTATAGGATTTATTACTGTCAATATCGATGTCTACCAACGGCAGACTTCCATTGTACACCAATCCTTTTGTTCCGTTCAAACTGATCCAGTCTCCATCACGGATCACCTGACCATCTTTCGTGGTAAAGGTCCGGTGCTCCATATTGATCTCGATATCACCACAACCCACGATACAGCAACGTCCCCATCCACGGGCTACCAGGGCGGCGTGAGAGGTCATACCCCCTTTGGTGGTTAATATCGCCTGCGATTTATGCATGCCATCCACATCTTCCGGAGAGGTTTCCTCGCGTACCAGGATCACTTTCTCTCCGATCGAAGCGCGTTCCACGGCTTCTTCAGAAGTAAATACTACCTGACCAATGGCACCACCGGGACCGGCGGGTAATCCTTTGGCTATGGCTTTATTTGCGAGTTCGGCTTTGGGATCCAGCATGGGGAGCAACAACTCCACCAATTGATTGGGTCCTACGCGCATGATCGCGGTTTCGGCATTGATCAATTTCTCCGTAAACATTTCGGTTGCCATACGTACAGCGGCAACACCATTTCGTTTACCCACACGGCATTGCAACATATAGAGTTTTCCTTTTTCAATGGTAAACTCAATGTCCTGCATATCCTTATAGTGCTTTTCCAACTTACGTTGATAGGCAAATAATTCTTTATACTGAACCGGCATGATCATTTCCAGGGTAGGCATGTGCTTACTCTGATCATTTTTCGAATAGGCATTTACCGGAGCAGGGGTGCGTATACCAGCCACCACATCTTCTCCTTGTGCATTGACCAGGTATTCACCATAGAAATGGTTTTCACCATTTCCGGGGTTACGGGTAAAGGCTACACCTGTGCAACTGTCATTGCCCATATTGCCAAACACCATGGCTTGTACATTCACGGCTGTTCCCCATTCGTGAGGTATCTTTTCAATGCGGCGGTATTCAAAGGCGCGCTTTCCGTTCCAACTGCTGAAAACGGCGCCGATACCTCCCCATAATTGTTTCATTGGATCATCGGGAAACTCCGTTCCCAATACTTTCTTTACAGTGGCCTTATAATCTTTTACCAGCCCTTTCAATTCTTCAGCGGTAAGGTCTGTATCACTTTTATATCCTTGTTTGGTCTTAATGGCTTCGAGTTTTTCATCGAGTTGTTTGCGGATCCCTTTCCCTTTGGGTTCGATGCCAGCGGCTTTTTCCATCACCACATCGGCATACATCATGATCAACCGGCGATAGGCGTCATACGCAAAGCGTTCATCCCCGGTATGAGCCACCAGGCCTTTGATGGTTTCTTCATTCAACCCAATGTTCAATACGGTTTCCATCATCCCGGGCATGGAGCGACGAGCGCCGGAGCGGACTGAAAGCAACAGGGGGTTGTTCTTATCCCCAAATTTCTTTCCCATCAGCTTTTCCACGCTTTCCAGGGCCTTGCCCACTTGATCCTTCAATTCCTTTGGATAGGATTTGCGGTTATCATAATAATAGGTACAAACCTCGGTGGTGAGGGTGAAACCCGGTGGTACCGGAAGTTTCAGGTTCGGGTGCCCGGCCATTTCAGCCAGATTGGCGCCTTTACCTCCCAGGAGGTTTTTCATTGATTCGTTTCCGTCGGCTTTGCCGCCGCCAAATGAATAAACATACTTGCGGGTCTTTGTTGGTTTTGTTGCTTTTTTAACCTTCTTTACCGCTTTTGCTTTCTGTCCCATGATAAAAAGATTTAGAGGTGCGATTTGTATCCGCATAGTTAGTCCATGTTCCCCCGGAAATAGGATATATCGGTCAGGGGAAAAACTGATTATTATCAATCCGTACCTTAATCTCTGTGGGGTTGGTAATAGAGAAAGAGTCTAAGAATGTGATTATTATCCCAATTTATACCATCGGGTTTTTGCTGGCGCAAATTCATATATCCAAAGTCAAACTGAAGCGATGACGTAACCTTTTGTTTGATCCCTAAGAAGATCCGGTTCTGGTCAAACTGGTTATGGGCGATGTCCTTACCCACCTGCCACATGGCTTCATCGGCCAACACCAGGGAAGGCACATAGGTGTTCTTGGATAGGGGAAAGGTCCATTGTACCAAATACCGGAACCGGTTGGAGAAACGGTTGTAGCCGGTCTTTTGTCCGTTGACAACGGTTTGTTGCCAGCGTTGTTCATTGCGGACCCGCTGAAGAAAATTGATCTTTCCCCATTTGCTGGTATGTGACCATTGTTCATAGATCCGGTTCTCATCTGTAAAGAAATGTTCCCCCTGGGCGGAGGTGGAGAGCCACATATGGGCCACCCCGGCCGCCACCAGGTGATTCCGTGGAAGTGATTTGCCCAAACCGGTACGGATGATGTAAAAATTGGGATTGGCCATGAATTCATCCCGGCGGTGGTGAATATCGGTCAATAGGACCCAGCCCTTTTTCAACTTTATCTGTGTGATAAAGCCTATCCAGGAGAGCGAACGTTCTTTTACATGCGCACGGTATTGAGATTGCCCATTTTCAACCAACAGGCAAAGGAAGAAAATTAAAAAGAAGAAGCGACGAAAGGGGAAAGACATGAACATGGATTCAACGACAAATTATGAATTCAAAGGAAAAACAGGATGAGCAATTGCGCCCCCACGATCCGAAGGATCATAGTCAGGGGATATACCGTGGCATAGGTAATGGCGGGAATATCACTACCAGCCAATTTGGAGGCAAAAGCCAGGGCAGGTGGATCGGTGGAAGCGCCAGCCAATAAACCACAGGTTTCAAAAAATGTTTTGCGGAAATACTTCATGGCAAAAATGCCTGTGACTAATAATGGAAGAATGGTAATCACGGCACCCATCCCTACCCAGGTCCAACCCGTACCATCTGCAAAAGCAGTTGACAGGTTGCCACCACTGCTTAAACCCACACTGGCCAAAAACAAACCGATCCCTAATTCACGGATCATGAGGTTGGCACTATTGGTGGTATAATTGGTGAGGTAGAACATACCCCCAAACCGGCTTAATAAGAGCGCAATGATCAAAGGTCCGCCCGCCATACCAATCTTAACAGCCATGGGTATATGCGGAATATGAAAGGGAATGCTTCCCAGAATGATACCTAATACAATACCGATAAAGATCGGGGCCAGATCGGGTACTTCCAGTTTTTTGAGTGAGTTACCCATTACTTCTGTTACCGCCTGTATTCCTTCCTGAGTACCCACTACTTTTACGGTATCTCCCAATTGCAGGAAGATATCACCATGGGGCACCATTTCAATACCGGCGCGGTTTAAGCGGGTTAAGGTGAATCCTTCCTCATCATGAAACTCCAGAATATCACCCAGGCGTTTATGCGTCACCGCGTCATTGGTTACTACAATATAACTTGATTGCAAAGCACTGCCTTTGGCCTTGCGCAGATCGATCGAGGCTTCGGAACCAATCAGCATCTTCAATTGCTCTACCTGCCGACGCGAGGTAACGATTAAGAGTACATCATTCTCCGATAACTGGGTTTCCGGATTGGGGGTAATGATCTCCCCGTCGTGAAGCATCCGGGATACTACGATCCGCTCCTTGAGCATTTCAAACAATTTACGCAAGGGTTTACCCACCACCTGTTTATTTTCCAATGTCAGGTGAATGGAGATCGGTCGGTCAGCCCTGATCTTTCCCAGCTTGCGGTGTAATTCCTGCTCCCGTTCGATATCAACGCGAAAGAATTTCTTAAGGATCAACAAAGCCCCGATGATACCAAATACACCCAGCGGATAGGTAACCGCGTAGGCGATCGTGATCAGGTTTCTTTCTCCACCGGTAAAGTGCATATCGGCAACAGTAGCCTGTGCCGCGGCGAGACCGGGCGTATTCGTTACCGCACCACTCATCACACCGGCCATGACGGAAATATGGTTTCCACTAAATAAATAAAACAGGATGGTAATGAGAATACCAAGCAATACCACCGTGCCTGCCAGCAGATTATTAGCGAGTGCGTTTTTTCGAAGGGAAGCAAAGAAACCAGGGCCTACCTGCAAACCGATGGAGTACACAAAGAGGATCAATCCAAACTCTTTCAGAAAATGTTCGGTTTCTTTTTCAACGGATACACCAAAATAAGAGAGGAAAAGTCCGGCAAAAAGGATCCAGGTAACGCCCAGGGAGATGCCGAAAATTTTCAGCCTCCCAAGCCAGATACCTATTGCCATCACCAGGCCATAGATCACCACAGTTTGTGCAATACCGGGTTCAGTGAAGAGACTGCTAAACCAGTTCATAATTCACGAAGTTAGGTAGTATAGGAGACAGCGACACAGGAAGTGTCGCTGTCCCTAAACTACAGTGGACTCAAAGGCAAGCAATCATTCTCAATCGTGCCGCTCAGGCGCCAATCCCCATTTGGCCGGGGAACGCCACAGGGCGGAGAGCAGCAATTCTCTCATGAATAGGAATTCTTTGGGAAGTCGGTCGTATGCTTTTTCAAATAATTCTTCGTGTCCGAGTAATTCTTGTTTCCACAATTCCCGATCGATCAACATCATGTCATTGAATGTTTCTTTGGAGAATTGGTCTTCACCCAATCCTTTCCAATCCATATCGCTGTAGCGGGGTCTCCAGCCAATCGGACATTCCACGGAGGAGGCTTTCCCTTTTACGCGACCGATGATCCATTTCAATACACGGAGGTTCTCTCCAAATCCGGGCCATACAAACTCTCCTTTTTCATTCTTGCGGAACCAGTTCACACCAAAAATGCGGGGGGCATTCGGGATATCCCGGCCAAATTGGAGCCAATGGTTAAAATAATCACCCATATGATAACCCATAAAGGGCAGCATGGCAAAGGGGTCGCGACGAACCTTACCGATCTCGCCAAAGGCGGCGGCGGTCATTTCGCTACCCATGGTGGCAGCCAGGTAAACCCCAAAGTTCCAGTTAAAAGATTGGTACACCAGTGGGATCACACTATTACGGCGTCCTCCAAAGATGAAGGCTTCCACAGGTACTCCATGGGGATCATCCCAGGCGCTATCAATCGCCGGGTTTTGTTGGGCCGGAGCAGTAAAGCGTGCATTGGGATGGGCGGCAGGTTTTCCGGCAGCTTTGTCAAATGGCTTTCCATGCCAATCGATCAGTCCGTCGGGTACTTCTTTGGTCATGCCTTCCCACCATACATCGCCGTCGGGGGTAACAGCCACATTGGTAAAGATGGTATTCGATTTGATCGAAGCCATCGCATTGGGATTGGTTTTTTCATTGGTCCCGGGGGCCACGC
Source organism: Chitinophagaceae bacterium (assembly GCA_033762195.1). Lineage (GTDB taxonomy): Bacteria > Bacteroidota > Bacteroidia > Chitinophagales > Chitinophagaceae > SpSt-398. Next base: position 13,978 of record JANRLV010000032.1, read on the forward strand.
CAAAATAACCGGCTTCAGGGTTGATGGCATACAGTTTACCATTTTCACCCTTATGGATCCAGGCAATATCATCACCGACGGTGGTCACTTTCCAGTCACCCAGTCCGGCGGGGGGTATCATCATCGCGAAATTGGTCTTGCCACAGGCACTGGGGAATGCCGCTGCCACATAGGTCTTCTCCTTATCGGGCGATTCTACACCCAGGATCAACATGTGCTCAGCCAGCCATCCTTCTTCCCGTCCCATCACCGAAGCGATGCGAAGGGCAAAACATTTTTTACCTAACAAGGCATTTCCTCCATAGCCACTGCCATACGAAATGATCAGGCGCTCATCGGGGAAATGGGTAATGTATTTTTCAGTGGGGTTGCAAGGCCATTTAACATCTTCCTGCCCGGGTTGTAAAGGAGCACCCAGGGTATGGATACATTTTACAAAATGCTCATCCAGATGGGGCATGATCTCTTCGCCCATACGGGTCATGATCTTCATGTTGACAACAACATACTCACTGTCGGTGAGCTGTACCCCATAACGGGAAAAAGAAGAACCTACCGGACCCATACAGAAGGGGATCACATACAAGGTGCGGCCTTTCATGCAACCTTTAGTGATCGTATCCAGTTTTTTCTTCATTTCAGAAGGATCGTACCAGTTATTGGTAGGACCTGCATCTTCCTTTCTGCGGCTGCAGATATAAGTGCGGTCTTCTACCCTTGCCACATCGCTTGGATCGCTGAAACAGGCGAAACTGTTGGGGCGTTTTTCAGGATTGAGTTTTATAAAAGTTCCCTTTTCTACGAGGCGGTTACAAAGCATGTTATATTCTTCCTCGGTTCCTGTGCACCAATGAACGCGGTCAGGCTCGAAATGAGCGGCCATTTTCTTTACCCATTCTAATAGATCTGTTTTGGTTGGACGTATCATACAAAATTGATTTTGTGTTGGTTGATTGCTTACAAGCTGTAAAAATATCCCCGTCTAAACTGGCAAAAACTGAGCATTGTCAACTTTTGACCTGTTTTTTGTAATAAATATCACAAAGAATCGGGAAAAAAGGAGGTAAAGGGGTAAAAAAGATGACCGTTGACAGATGGCGGATGACAGTAATTGAAAAAAATCTGTCATGCGTCACCTATCAACGGTCATCCCTAACTGAAATAGTTGAGGCTTAAAGTGTACTATATACTTTCACAAATCCGTCACCTTCACTCGTTACCACCAGCAGGCTTTTACCTGTGGGGCTTTTTTGGGCCGGGATCAGGAGAAGCCCTTCGGGAGCATCGCCTGTTACCAGCGATTTGATAAACTTGGGGTTGCGGGGATTGGTAACATCATACAACGAAACGGCATCTGCGCGCTCCATGCCCACAAAAGCGATAACCTTGTTGCCTACCGGGCCAAGGGTGATCCCTTCGGGTTCAACACTTTTATCATCACTACGGCCATCATCATACTTGGAAATGGCGATACACTGCTCATCAAGATCATTACCACTGTCAAATATCCGGCTTCCGGTATTACCATTCCAAACACTAAAGGAGCGGGAGCCCAGGGAATAGAATTCATCAAAATCACCATCCCCATCTGTATCGCCCAGGGTGGTGGTCACATTCAGACGCCCCAGTTTGGCATCCTGCCTGATCGTGGCATCTGGAAAGGCGGTTGGATCCAGCGTTAGGTCCTTTACCCGTTTCAATTCTACAAAATTATTATACTCACGCGCATCCCCTTCGTTGGCGGTAAAAAGGAAAGGAGTTCCAAACTGCTCCAGTACGGCAATCGCATCGGGCTCATACATTCCTTTTACATTCCAGGAAGCAGGTGTATACCCACCATCGCGATCGCTGGGATCAACTTCATTGCCTGCTATATTATAGCTCTTGAAACCAAGCGGGAAGATATGGGTAACCTTACGTGCCGGGATATTGATCCTGGCAATACCATTATTTTCCTGAAGGGTGACCCAGGCTGTATTTCCATCATGTGAAACCGTAATGTACTCAGGCTCCATATCCTGCGCAAAACTGGCATTGGGTCCATACACCCTCAATCCTTTTGCTTTCAACGCAGCGGCTTGCCCGGCAAAGGAAGAGAAATCAATGGTCTTAACTGAATATCCCTGATACACGGAAATGATCGATACTGTACCCAGGGGATCAATACTATAATCGCTATTGGGCTCTCCTTCATTGGCAGATAAAATATATTTCCCATCATGGGTATAGGTTACCATATCAGGCAGCGCGCCAACAACAATTTCTTTTACCACACTGTAATCACTGGTTTTGAAAACTACCACCTTACCATTGTCTGTTTTTTCAAACCCTTCCACAGCGGCAGCCAGTTTACCATTGCTGACAGCCACACTATTGACACCTCCGCCAAAAGTGCTGATATCAATATTGCCAATGACTTGTGGATTGGCGGGGATAGACAGGTCGACGACATCAATGCGGGTTGTTCCGCTATTGGTTACGACAAATAATTTGTTCGTGATGGGGTCAAAGGCAGAGATTTCTGCGGCGCCTTCGCCTCCAACCTGAATAGAACCGATCTCGGCAAAGGTGGACGCATCTTCATTGGCGGGATGGGGCAGATCGCCGGGGGTACAAGATGCCAGTAAGGCCATAACAGCCAGGGGCATGAGTAATTTTCGTTTCATAAGTGGCATGTGTTTTTGTTGAGGACGCAACATACCACACCCTATGTTAAGCGAAAATGAACTTAATGTTAGGAAATCGTAAATGAAGCCGGATCAATCCCGGCTGAGTTCCTCCATGTTCTCGCGGAGGATTTTCAGGTGTTTTCCAAAGGACTTTTCAAACATCCAATGGGCAAATTTCAAACAAAGTGGAACCATCACAACAATACAGATGAGTAACGCCCAGGAA
>JANRLV010000033.1:0-19107 GCA_033762195.1 Chitinophagaceae bacterium
CGAGACCTCTGGTCTCGCACGATTCTCTTGTCGCCTCTGGCGACTCGAACAACAACCTACTCTTTTCTTAATTAATAATTAATTGCTGCCGCCAGAGGCGGCTTTCTGGAATTGCGAGACCAGAGGTCTCGCACAGCCACCCTCCGTCATCTGTCATCCGTCATCTGTCCTCCGTCATCTGTCATCTGTCCTCTGTCCTCTGTCCTCCGTCATCCAAAAAAAAGCCCCTCAACAAGAATGAAGAGGGGCGGCAGGCTCAGCCTGCAAGTAATAACCAGCTACCGAGTTCAGTTATTTTTTCAGCACTTGCTGTGTATATCGTTGACGGTTGACAAGGGCTTCGACCACATAAGTGCCTTTGGGCAATACAGCCACATTGTCTAAAATAAATGTATTGGGACCGGTTGCGCCGGAGAATATCTTCTTGCGGACCAGACTTCCTTTATTGTCGTACAGGTTCATGGTGACGGAAGAAGCTGCAGGCAGGTTCATGCCGATGCTCACCTGATCGCCAAACGGATTGCTCAATACGCTAAAAGTTTTCTTTCCATTTACCTGCAGGGCCACCACACGCGAATAGGTGAGGGCTCCATCAAGGTCTACGGATTTCAGGCGATAATAGTAAACAGCTGTTGTGTTGCTGTTGACCGCGTCTGTATGATTATAAGTATAGGTGCCTTGCTGATTGTGCGGTGCCAATGTAGCAATGGTCGTGAAATCAACACCATTCAGGCTTCTTTCCAGTTCATACTGACGGATATTCCTTTCGCTCTCTGTGATCCAGGTCAGCTTATTGAGGCCGCTCTGATGAACACCGGAGAAGGAAGTGATGTTAACGGGCAAGGTGCCGCTATAGAGGTCACTCCGGAAAATGCCTTTTCCATGGGTAACCCCAATGAGTTTGTTATTTGCATCGACTTGCAGGTCGAATATTTGTGTCGCATCCCAGAAACCATTGTTATAGTCTGTCCAGGTGGCGCCACGGTCAGGACTTACATATACACCAAAATCACAACCGGCATAGATCACACTTGGATTGGTGGGATCGATCAATACAGCATTAAAGGGTACATCCGGCAAACCGGTTCCCCTGGCTTGCCAGGTAGCGCCACCGTCGGGTGTCAGGTAAATGTGGGTGGTGCCAAATCCGCCTATGGCTACGTATACGCTGTCATCATTCACCGCACTAATGGCAAAATCATTCACAAAACGGTTAGGCAATGTGCCTTTGATACTTGTATACGGCGTTGTAGCAGGTGTGGTGCTTTTAAATACATTGGGTTGTCCATTCACCCACAAAAAGTCATTAGTGGTATTTTGGGCGATATTGGAAGTGGATACATAGATCTTATTCTCGTTGGTGGGAGAAACCGCTATGGTTATGGCGGTTTTCCGTTGTTGTTCGATATAGGCTGTCGAACTGGTAGCCGTATTGCTCCATGTGCCACCACCATTGGTAGAACGGTGGATATTGTCGGAAGCCACATACATGTAGTTTCCGTTGGATTTACTAATGGCAATTGGCGCCATAAACGCAGTACGATCATCAGCTGTAAAGGCCCAGGCAGCCAGCACTTGTGTATACGCTCCTGTAACGCCTGCTGTGGCCCGGCGAACCCGACGGGCATCATTGGAAGCCAGTACCGTGGTTCCATTGGGAGCGATGGCACAAGGCCCACCATCTCCACCAAATACACTTGTCCAGGAAGTACCATTATAGCGAACCACCCCATTATCCTGCAACCCACCGATCATCACGTTGGCACTGGTGGGATGTACACCGAATGAAGCATAGAATTGGGTGGCGCGTAATCCGGTATTGATCGTACTCCAGTTGGTTCCACCATTGGTACTTTTATACATACCCCCGTCACAAGCCACATAAATATTGTTGCTGTTATTGGGGTCAAATTCAATATCATGAATATCGGAGTGAACCGGGCTGCTACCTGTTGAAATGGTAGTGGTAATAGAACCTCCCGTGGTATTATTGGTAGAAGTATAACGGTAAAAATCCACACCCGCCATTAAGATCTGGTTGGTATTGGAGGGATTAATGGCCAGGTCGTGTGAAAACCAGTATTGGAAATCCACGTGAGCAGAACCGGACTTACTGTTCCAGTTGGCACCAAAGTCAGTGGATAAGAACAACTCGTTACCTGAGGTACCTGCCACCTGTGCGTAGAGGACTCCGGAACCTACATTATCAAACCGGATATACCCAGACCAGGAGGTGGGAAGACCACTGGTTACTTTGGTAAATGTTGGACTACCTGCAGTACCGTTGGTGGTGCGATAGACCCCTTTATCTGTATTGACCATGTTCCCTACACCTACCACGATCTGATCAGGGTTGGAAGGGTTAATGGCAATATCTGAAACATATATCTTGCTAAGGATATTTGACCAGGTGGTACCACCGTCATTGGAACGGTATAGGCCATCTGTGGCACAGGCGTAAATGCGGTTACTATTGGTGGGGTCAAAAGCCATCATTTGAATACCAAACATCAGGTCTGATGTTTTCACCAAAACCTGATTCCAGGTAGTACCACCATCCACACTGCGCAGGATGCCGATACCATAGGTACCACGGGCCTTCCATACATTGAATCCGATATTGGACGTATCAACCCGGTAAACTTCACCTGTACCGGCAAAGAGGGTATCATTATCCGTTGGGTGAACGATGATGGAGGACACACCAAGTGTAGGGTATCCTGTCTCTACACTGGTCCAACTGGATCCCGCGTTAGTGGATTTCCAAATACCTCCGCTGGCGGAACCTGCCCAAAGGTTATTGCTATTGGTCTTGTCCACTGCAATACTCAACACACGACCCCCAATGGTAGATACATCCCCCAGAGAGGTCCAGTTGGCGGCGCCAACACGGCCACCGCGATAATCAACATTCTTGTTCTTTAATTGAAGATACTGCTGCCAGGCGCGCATATACTTGCCGGTGAGGCTTGAGCCGTCCATATCAGCCCTGCCGTTAACCCACATCAATAACTGACGGTCAGCGCCACTAAACAATTCAATTTCGGCACCTTCTTCCCTCTCCTCTTCAGCTTCGGAATGAAGGACATTTCGGTTGGTTTGGCTTTGGTAGATAAAAAATGTAATAGCAAACAGGCACAGGATGGTAAGCCCTGCTAGTAGGTGGTTCTTTCTCATCGGTAGTGGTTTTTCTTATTGGATTTAACTGAATTACAAATTACTTAAAATCATTCATTTTGTATAATGATTTGCCGGTTAAACAATTCGTCTGGTGTTTTTACTTGTAAAATATACGTGCCGCTTTGAAAACGTTTCAGGTCATCAAGCTGAATGGTATTGAGTCCTTCTTTGACCTCTAATTGTTTTTGATAGACCACAGCGCCCTGCATGTTGAATATTTTGACCTCTCCGGTACCCTGCTGTGTAGATTGGAGATCAAGCCTTGCCCAGGTACGTACCGGATTAGGCATCACCGACAGGGAGGCTTTGTGCATGATCGTCACGGATTTGGTCTGGCTCAGTTTCTCTGTGCTTCCATCAGCTTTCCGTGTGATGCGTAAGCGGTAGTAAGACTTCCCTTTTAAAGGAAGGGTATCGATAAAGGTATAGGTGTGGTCACCTGTCTGATTAAGGGCAGGGATTGTTCCAATAGAGGACCACATGTTTCCATCGCCGCTTCTTTCTACTTCAAATACACCGAGATTGCTTTCGTTGCTGGTCACCCATTGAGTTTTAACCTGGTGACCATTCAACTGGGCATCAAAATGTTTCAGGTTTACGGGAAGTACGCTCGCGACCATTACCTGATAATCCTCTACTTCACCCGAATTGAAATATCCAGTGGCATGATTTTCATCCATGTTATTCGTACCCGCCGTGATCCGTACACGCAGGTAGGTGCTTTGACCGATCACGAGGGGTGTATTGATCGTCCACCATACCAATGTAATGGTTTGGGTGGAGGCGCTGGTTCCAATTGTTTGGATAACCCCTTCACCTGAATCATAAACACCATTACCGTTATAGTCAAGCCATGCACCCAGCGTAGCATCTACGCCGGTGTTATTAAACACATCAATATCCACAGCAAAATTAAATGTACCCGTATCAAGTAATGGAACAGTGGCGATACCATCCTCATCTCCACCATCCAGGGTAGCACCGGCTCCACCGGTCTTTGCCCATTCGTTATCCCAGGAAGCACCCAATCGGAGGTTGTCAGACCGTTCATGTACTGCAGGACTGTTAGCCACCGGATCATACGATGCAGGAGCATCCCCGAAATCACAGCGGGGGCGAAAGTTCTCACTCGCATCACCCGCTCCGCCGGGCCAATTAGCTCCACCCAGCGGTGTGATGGCCACGATACCAGCATTCGTACCTGCTTTATTATAATAGCCTACTCCGGAATTACCGGATGTGGTTCCTCTGAAGTAATAAAGATCGCCCGACCAGGTTAGTGCACCCTGGCCATTCCATGAACCAGAACCAGGATTATTGTACAAGGCGTCCATATTTCCGGTCATCAGGTTGTAATGGTGGTATTTGCTTTGACTATAGTTACCTCCATTCCTGGCCGTGTTGAAATCATAGAGTATCCCATCATGGATCACAAAATCACCAAAGTCGTGAATAGAAGTATTACTGGCATTGATATAAGCATCGCTTGCAAAAACCTGGTAGGCCACCCCGGTAGGGTTTTGGGAAGCATCCAGTTCAATCCGCCAGAAAAGTGTTTCACGGGTTTGTGTACTTCCTCCTGTTCCCGTACGTCCACCCTCTATACCCAGGTACAGGGCTCCGTCATAGAATGCGGCTCCGGCCGACTCCACACCAAATCCCATAGTGGGTATGCCAAGGGTTGTGGTAATATTAGCCACAATTGTTGAACTGGCACCTGTGTTCAGGTTATAACGTTTCAACTCGCGGTTATTCGCATCAACAGTTACGTTTTCCGAAATATAATATAGATACTTGTGATAGGGATCATAAGCCAGGGAGTTCACATAATCCTTGGAGGCATCACGAAACAGGAACCATGTATTCCCGGTTGCCGGATCCACCATATACACAGAGTCATTATCCGGTGTAGCCAGAAAATAATCCGGTTGGTTACCCGCCGGGCCTGTAAAGGGTTCATTATCGGTTGTCTGTTGATAATTATTGGGGAAACTGCCGGTAACACAGGCCACAATATCTGAAAACCAAAAATGGGAATCACTTCCCAGTACAGTATTGGTCAATACGATCGTTTTAACGGGACCGGCAATGGAAATAGTGGCTGTCCCCCGGTTATCAGGGCTGGTAAGTGTAGTGGCATCAGCGGTGATCGTACGAGCAGCAGGTACACCCCCTACTGTAAGGATCGTTGTTCCCTGAAGCGCCACGTTTACATTTTGAGGAACCGCAGCCGCATTGGTAGCAACTACAGTAAAAGAGGCTAACCGATCAATATCGTATAAAGTGAAACTGGCATTTTGTACTTCATTATTGAAGGTGATGGTGAAGGTCTGACCCAATAAAGTTGGCTGAAATTGCACATCTGCTCCGGTATAAGCAATACCACCCACCGTTACATCACCTGCATGATTTGTCACATCTCCATACAGGGTAACATCATTGGAGACGGCAAAAGTAAAATAGTTAGACCCTATACCAAATCGCTGGCTTCTTGCCTGTGCCGAACTGATATAAGCGGAATAGGGTCCCCCGTTATAGTAATAGTCAAGATTGTCCCAATTGGCACGAGCCTGTGTGGTTGATCCGCCACATTGTGACCAAACATTTCCTGCTTGAAATAAAAGGAGAAGTAGAAACGCAGTAAGATGGAAAGGGTAGCGCTGTTTCATGGTATGGATCTTTAAGTTTTCAAACAGGATAAGGGTTTATCAGGTTTTCACGGATGCTAACTTAATAGGAAATACTTAAAAATTTTAATGATTCGTAAATTTTCACGTCTAAATAAGTACAATTACTTATTTTGTATTAAGTGAATTATAAACGAAAAAAAGGGGAGAATATTTTAAAAATGTAAGTGTAAATCAGTAGTTTTTAATACAAAACTCTGATTCTAAATAAGAGGTGAAATAAAAAAAGGCTTAGTTTTTCAGGAAGCGTGTAGCGAAAACCCCTTCCGGTGTCGCGAGCTGAAGGATATAATTTCCCGGACGAAGAGGTCCGATATCAGGTATTACTACCTCGTTGCTTCCCTTAACATAGGTGACGGCTTTTTCCAATAACAAGGTGCCGTGTTGAGTAAAGATGCGAAGCTTTCCCATTCCATTTTCAAGTGCCATAAAAGTAAGCGTGGCTTCTTGCTGAACAGGATTGGGCTGTAGTTTTAAAACAAAAGGAGACACAGAAAAATGAACAGTACGTACCGGACTGTAGGCTTCCAGGGATCCATCTGTACGTCGCTTGATCGCCAAACGATAAAACGATTGGCCAGGCAATGGGAAGGAATCAACAAAAGCATAGAGATGATCGCCAGCCGTTCCAAAAGCATTGATGATGGTTACCTCTTCCCAGTTTACTCCATCAGCGCTTCTTTCTACCACGTACAAACCTGATGAGGTTTCACCAGATGTTTTCCAGTCAAGGTTTACCCGGTTATTGACCACTGTGGTTTTAAAATATTGAAGAATAATAGGCAACACAGCATCTACCATGACCTCGTAGTCTTCCACCTCACCCACATCATAATATCCGGTTGGGTGGTCCACCCCCATCGTTTTTGTGGCAGAAGTGATACGAACACGCAGGTAGGTAGACTGGCTCAGGGTCAACGGCGTATTGATGGCCCACCACACCAGGGTAACTGTTTGCATGGAAGCACTGGTGCCCACATTGGCAGTAACCCCTTCTGATACATCAAACACGCCATTCGCATTATAGTCTAACCAGGCAGATACCGTAGCATTAGCCCCGGTATTGTTAAACACATCCACATCAATGGCATAATTAAAAAAACCTGTATCCAATACTGGTACAGTGGCAATTCCATCCTCGTCACCCCCATCGGCGGTGGCGCCTGCTCCACCGGTTTTTACCCATTCATAGTCCCAGGCGGAACCCAGACGAAGGTTATCAGAACGTTCATGAACTGCAGGGCTATTGGCCACCGGGTCGTAGGATGACGGTGCATCACCAAAATCACATTTTGGTCTGAAATTTTCAGAGGCGTCTCCTGCCCCGGTTTGAAACGCCCCTCCACCAACATTGGTGATGGTAATGGCGGATCCCAGCGTTCCGTTTTCATTGTATTTTTTTATGGTCTGGCTTGAAAAAGAATACTGGTCGCCTGCCCATGTCAACCCTGCCTGATATGCATTGCCGGTACCCGAAAAAGGATTCAGGTACTGGGTAGATTGACCCGACATCAGATTATAATGTTCGTAGGAAACGATGGTTGTTCCGGGCCGACTATTGTAATTCACCAAAACCCCATCTTCAATAACAAAGTCAGCCCAGTCATGGGCACCCGAACTGCCATTAAACGAGTTGACGGCAAATACTTGTACGGCATTGATTGGAATACCTGAACCATCCAGGTCCAACCGGTAAACAATGGATTCCCGGGTATTACTACTGTTGTATTGTCCGCCTTCAAAACCGATATACAGTTTACCATTGTAATAAGCCGCCCCGGCGGTTTCGACACCCTGGTTCATCACCGGAATGTTCAAACTGGTGAGGTCTGCCAATATCGTGGAGTAAGACTCTGTATTTAAATCATACCGTTTCAAGGTCTTATTATTGGCATCAATGGTCGAGTTCTCTGAGATGTAATAGAGATAGTGGTTGTACGGATCATATCCAAATGAATTCAGAAAGTCTTTACTGGGATCCTGAAAAAGCGGACGGGCCACCCCGGTGGCAGGGTCCACCATATAACAATAATCATTATCAGGGGTAAGTAAAAAATAATCCGGTTGATTTCCTGCCGGGCCAACAAAGGGTTCATTATCGGCCGTACGATTGTATTGGGTTGGGAAACTACCGGTAACACAGGCATTGATATCCGAGAGCCAGTTCACTACATCTGATCCGATTGTGGTATAAGTAAAAACCAACTGTTTAACGGGGCCATTGACGGTTATGGTTGCACTTCCCTGATTCGAGTTATTGGCCAGGGTTCCACTGGTCGCAGACACATACGGGCTCGTAGTGTTGTTATTAGTGATGGTCAGAATCGTTGAGGCCTGAATAGTGATATTGATATTTTGTGCCACACTGGCCGCATTGGTAGCTGAAAAGTCGATCCGCTGCGAGCCATCAATATCATAGAGGGTAAAGTTGAGATTGGTAATCTCTTCATTGAAGGTCAGGGTCACATACTGCCCATCCGCAGAAGGGTTATACTGTACATCCGCCCCTGCATAATTGGTGAGGTTTCCTGTATGTGAACCATTCTCCACACTCACCCCATCGGCTGTGCCCGGGTTTACGATATTGCTGGAACTGGTGGCAATGGTAACATAATTCGGACCTAATGCGAACTTTTGTGTCTGCTCCATGGCGTTCGACACATAGGTATTGTAAGGTTTGGTGCCATTAAAATAGTAGTCAAGTTTATCCCAGTTTACCTGAGCCTGCGTATAGCCTACCCCACATTGGGCAAGGAGACCCTGACTGTAAAGGAGCATTACAGCGGTGAATAAAAGGAAGGGTCGGGCACACAGGGTTTTCATAACATGGACTGGTTCCTGCACAAGTATTGGATGTTCCCATTAAAAGTACCCCAACCGTCAATGAGTAGCAAGGATATAGTAAACAATCATTGGGAATTAAGGGATAATTTTTTTACCGATAAGTGTAATCTATTATTAAATTGAATTAAAAGCTAAGGGGGTCTGAAAATGACTTATTTTTATTATTAATATCTTTAGCCCTTATTCGACATTATGACTACCCCTCAAAAACCTGTTATCGGCATTAGTTGCGGCGACCTGAATGGCATTGGCATTGAGATCATGATCAAGACGCTTTCCGACAACCGATTGCTTGACCTTTGCACACCCGTTGTTTTTGCCAATAACAAAGTGATCAATTTCTATCGCAAGTCCATCCCTGACACCAATTTCAATTATCAAAACGTAAAGGAACTGAACCGGCTTAACCCAAAACAGATCAATGTGGTGAATTGCTGGGAAGAAGATGTGAATGTCACACCCGGAGAATTGACTGAAACGGGGGGCAAATACGCGATCCTTTCGCTGATGGCGGCCACACAGGCTCTTAAGAACAAAGAGATCGACGGGTTGGTTACAGCGCCGATCCATAAGAAGAATGTACAATCAGAAACGTTTAACTATACCGGGCATACCCCTTTTTTAAAAGACTATTTTGGCGTGCCGGATGTGGCCATGGTGTTGTTCTCCGGTGAATTCAGGGTCGCCCTGCTTACCGAACATGTTCCTGTATCGGGTGTAACCGAGCATATCCAGAAGAAAGCCATCATCTCCAAATTATTAATCCTGCAGGAAAGCCTGAAAAAGGATTTTGGGATCGACAAACCCCGGATCGCGGTACTCGGATTAAATCCACATGCGGGTGATGAGGGACTGATCGGCAATGAAGAAGAAACCATCATCAAACCGGCGATCAAGGAAGCCAAACAGAGCTATAACATGCTGGTCGTTGGCCCCTATAGTGCCGATGCGTTTTTTGCCCGTGGCTACCAGCACCGCTTCGATGCGGTATTGGCCATGTACCACGACCAAGGGTTGATACCATTTAAGTCATTGGCAGGTGGTGAAGGCGTAAACTTCACCGCAGGGCTTCCTGTGGTACGGACCTCTCCGGATCACGGCACCGCTTTTGATATTGCCGGGAAAAACCGGGCCGATGAAAACTCCTTCCGTTCCGCTGTATTTGAGTGTATTGATATATGCCGTACACGCGCAGGCTTCCATGATATGCGGAAGAATCCATTGCGTAAGCGGACCAGAGAAGTATTGGCTAATGCCGAGGACGAGCGGATTGAAGAGATTTAGTTTTTCACCGCAGAGAACTCAAATTCACTTAAACACCTCGTCCTTCAACCCTTTATTAATGGAATAGGAAGTGTACGTGATCTCCACTGTTCCTTTTTTATTTGCGGTGGCCTCTTTTTCCTTTTCTGAAGAGCCATTGTCGTAGTCAAATGTCACTCCCTTAGGTAGTTTGTATTCTTTGGTATTGAAGGTGAATTTTACTTTATCGGGTAAACCATAGGAGGCATATTTTCCATAACTCATATCCAATTCATAGGTGCCATTCTCCCGCGTGGTTGTTTTTGACTTAACCACCAGCATAGCTGTTTCATCAATATACAAAGTGGAAAGAACGATCTCGCCCGATTCGCCATCCGGCAACACTTTTACCAGTCGCACTTTTTTTCCATTCAAGGTTTCGGTGCCGGCATCAATGGCCGTGTAATTGGCCAGGGTAAAAATATTCCCCATGTTGATATTCACTGACCCTTTGGGAACAAAGGAAACTCCGGATTCATTCTTGATCTTGATCTTGTCCGGATTTTTGTAGAACACCCGGATATCTGCCAAAGGGGCTTTGATAAAGATCACATTGGTCTTCATTTTTCCGGTCGCCTCATAATCCTTTACCTGGTTGTACTTTGTTTTAATTTTTTCCAGCAAGGTATTGGCATCAGTCTGGGAAAAACCCGAAAGTGCAATGGTCAGACCGCTTAAAAAGAGAAATAATTTTTTCATATCAACTCAGAATGTCTTTTCGTTTAAATGAAATTACACCTACCCCCAGGAACAATAGCGCATAAAGTGTTAAAACCAACCCGCTTTTTACCATCGCCCAGGGATTCTCCACTGATCCGGGGATGGATTGGTTTTCCGGGGTGGCCATCACATAGAAAAAGCCCTTCCAGCCCAGCATATGGGTGGTAAATAAATACGGAGCTGCATATTCCTGAAACATGGGTACTTGCAATTGCTGGATGATGGTGAAAACAATCACCACACAGACCGTAGCCACAATGGGGCCAATAGAATTTTCGGCAAATACAGAAAGCATAAAAGCCAGTGCAGCGATACAGATCAGGGCCAGAGTGGCAAAACCAAAGGCCGCAAAAAAGCGCCAGAGCACATCACTTGACTGGATGATTTGAAATCCTGTCTCCTTTATTACCACCAGATCATTGGTGCCAAAAAGAAAGATACTTCCCAGCAGGGCCAATACTGCCATCCACAACAGGAGCATCATCACATACACCACCGAAGCGGAGAACTTGGAGAGCATGAGTGTCTCACGTGAGATCGGTTTGGTCACCAGCAAACGAAGGGTTCCCATATTCGCCTCTCCGGCTACAAGGTCACCGGCAATAAGGGCAACCAGCAATGGAACATGGATCAATAATGTATTCAGGATAAAAAAGCAGACAAAGTAGCCGTTCAGAATTTTGCCTTCTTCATATTCAAATGTGGCATCCTGGCTGCCGAGGAAGAATTGAATCAGTTCCTTTCCCTGTACTTTGATCGCAAACTGGATCAGCAGGATCATGACGGCTATGGCCCCAAACGCGATATAGGTTCGTGGCTTGCGGAAGATCTTATATAATTCAATACGCAGCAGGTTCAGGAACATGGGTTCAACGGGTTAAGGATAAGAAATAATCTTCCAGGCTTCTTTTCTCCGGGGTGAGTAGTTCCTGTACCGGTCCTTCCACTACTTTCCGCCCTTTATCGATGATCAGCATATTATCGGCGATCATCTCCATTTCAGAGAGCAGGTGGGAGGATATAAAGATCGTCTTCCCTTCCTCCCGACTCAGGTGCAGGATAAGGTTACGGATATCGGCGATTCCCTGCGGATCAAGTCCATTGACCGGTTCGTCGAGTATCACCAAATCGGGGTTATGGACCAATGCAATGGCCAGCCCCAACCGTTGTTTCATGCCCTGGGAAAAGGTATGCACTTTGCTTTGTGCCCGGGCGGAAAGACCTACCCTATCCAATTGATCCATCAACCGGGAGCGTTCTGGTTTGATCCCGCTTAAGCGGGCAAAAAGGCGAATATTATCGTAAGCGGAAAGGTATTTGTAGAGATCCGGTTTCTCGATCACAGCCCCGATCCGGCGAAGTATCTGCCGGCGGTTACGGGAAAGGGGCAACCCAAAAATTTCGATCTCCCCCTCAGTGGGTCTGATCAGGGTGAGGAGCATACGGATGGTAGTGGATTTGCCGGCTCCGTTTTGCCCTAAAAAACCGTGTACACAGCCTTGTTTGACCGTAAAGGACAGGTCGTCTACGGCTTTTATTTCATCGAATTGTTTGCTTAGGTGCTGTACCCGGATGATGTCGGACATGTGTATATTAGGCAAAGTTACGGAAGATTGACGTTAGTCGTTAGTCGTGAGACGTTTCACGCGTCATGTTCCAAATAACTCTTCAAACTCGTCACATACTCCTCAAACGCCTCCACGCCCTTTGGGGTGATCTTACAAAGCGTTTGCGGGTAGTTGTCCTTGAATTGTTTCGTTACTTCGATATACCCGGCGTCTTTTAGCTTCTGGATCTGTACACTCAGGTTCCCGGCTGTCGAATTGGTTTTTTCGCGCAGAAACGTGAATTCCGCTTCCTTTACCCCTATCAGGAGGGAAATGACCGCCAGCCTGAGCTGAGAATGTAATATGGGATCCAGGTCCTTAAACATGCGTGGGCTTTAAGGCTTGCTTTGCTTTTCGGTGTTCAATTTCCAGCAGGATACCCGGAATCAACCAGGCCATGATGGCTGAAATGGCAGTGAGTAAAAGATCAACCTGCGCCGTGGTGTACAGGGTAACGATCGCACATACCCAACAAAAGATTCCACCAAAGGTCATGGGTTTGAATTTCATACACACGCCGGATACAAATGTGGGAAGACCATAGAGCATAAGAAAGAAGCTGGAGACATACTCATAAAAATGAAAGGGTGACCGCTGTCCGGCCAGCTTTTCATACCCATCGATCAGCGGCCGCACATCATTACCCAGTTTGGTAGTGATGATGGAAACCAGGAAGACGGATATCCCAAAAGCGATCCAGAGATAATCGTTGAATTCCTCTCCATACACTTTTACGCGTCGGGCCTTTTTCTCCCGCACACTAAAGATGATGGTGGGTATAACAGCTACCACGGTAAGCATGTAAATGTCGAAAGGCAGCCTGAAATCATACCTTACTTCGGCCAGCCGCACAAGCGAACAAAGGGTGATCACCGCCCCCCACATGATGGCGGTGATCCCTGTATCGTGCACCGAATCCTTCGCCTTGTTGATCATCTGGGTGATGAGATCAAGGCTCTCCTTTTCGGTCAGCTTTTTATCCTCCATGGTTCGTTGTTTTATTAATATTGAGAAAGAAAGTACCTGACCTGGGAAAGGCCCCAATTCGGATGAATGGAACTGGCAGGCTTAAATATCTCATATTGCTTCACCGCCTTTTCAAACAAACGCTTGGCTTCTTCTTTACTTCCACCATACTGTTCGGGGGTATAGTATTTGTCCTGAGCTTCCTGAAGATAGATACGGGGATTGTCAGGGTTTAATTTCCTGGCCATTTCAAGTGCGGATGTGGCCGCCGGTCCATCCGTCATATAACGCTGCATAGGGCTACCCATCATGTGAAGGCTGTGAACCATCTTACGGACGAGGTAGATCTCAGAATTATCTTTCTCCAACGCTTCAGCCTTGTCCAATAATTCTTTGGCCTTGTCGGCTAAGGGGTCAATCTTGTCTGCACTGGCACCCATCGGGTTATCGCCCATGGAAAAATAACCGGACATTACATTACACAAAGCCGCGTAATAATAAGGAAGCCACTGATTTTTTTCGGCATTGGCGATACGCTCAAAGGAGTTGGCCAGTTCAATGAACCCGGCTGCGGAATTGGTGGAATCAATGAGTGCAACTTTGGATTCCATGGCCTTGACAAACTTCTCGGGCATCTGGGCCTGAGCAGAAGCAAAGGTGGCAACAAGCAGGAAGAAGGAGAGGAACTTTTTCATGATCATTTGTTTATTGGTAAATATTGATTGATTGCTTAAGGAAATTTCCCGCCGCGATCGCCGCGGGAAACAAAAATTACAAATTACTATTAATAACATCATCCGTTCTGTCCACGCCAAAGCTGATGAAAGCCCCTATGAAAACAAACATCCTTGAAGTAGGCAGAATGGGTTGTTTGCGAATCCCGTTATACGAGTACTGATATCCAAAGACCTGCCGCACGTTAAAAAGGTTGCTAATGGAAAGTACATAAACCGGGAATGATTTGGCTTTTTCCTTACCAATATTTGGCAGGAAATTCATGCTAAAGCTGAAATTGTGATAAGCCGGGGTTTTCCCCTGATCGGTGATATTGAATTTATTGTTCTGGCCATCATAGGCAATATTATAGTAGGGGCGGCCGGTGGCGAAATTATAGGCCCCGTTGAACTGGGTCTTTAACTTGGTCACAAACTTCTTGATGATAAAGGAAGCCGTATGCTTGGCAGCAAAATTGGGCGTGATAGCACCGGGAAAATTGAGATAGTCCCGCTTTGTATCCAGATAAGAATAGGAGATCCAGTAATCCACATTGGGAATGGATTTTTTATCCCGCCAGAAGAAGTCAAAGCCTTTGGCATCACCAAAACCTTCATTGTTAAGGGCCTGAAACTGACTACCACTACCCAGACCGGTTTTTACCAGGTCATCATATTTTTTATAAAATAACTCGGCACGAAGTGTACGGTCGGAAGTGACCTTTTGGTACTGGGCGATATAATGGGCTGCCCGGGAAAAGGTAAGTGGAAAGGCAGAAGGCAGGTTGCGGTTCTCGGGTGTTTGGAAAAACAATCCATAAGCAAGGGAGGCCTGGCTTTGCTTACCCGTTTTATAGGCTAGTGATACCCGGGGGGCCAGGTTGGTCTTATCGATCAGGGAGGAATGTTCCATTCGCGAACCCACTTTGGCGGCAATAGCGTTGGTAATATAAATATCTGCTTCGGCAAAAAGCGCCTTCAGGTTCTCAGAAATAGATCCGGGGTAAGTACTACCGCTATAATCCGTAAAGGTTGTTTTATCGGTGGAATGGTTGTATTCGGAACCAAAACGAAGGGCTGACAGACCCACCAGTCTTTTTTCCAACACCACTTTTGCATTGAAATAATTACCCCGAAGTTTCAATTTATAATCCTTGAACTCAAGTCCCGTCAATAAGATATCCTTGTCCTGCGCATCGCGCATCCCACTATTGATATCATCTTTGTTATTGGTATAAGATGTACCGATGTCGATCTTCCATTTTCGTCCCAGTTTTTCTTTCCAGGCCAGGTTATGGTAAACGTTGAAATTCTCGAGCCCAAACAGGTCCTTATACCCTACCGAATCAATGCTGTTGGTGGTAAAGCCCAGTTTACTGGTGCTAAGGGTAGTGTAATATTTTAAAATACCTGTTTTGGAAGTCTTGATACGAAAATTACCATCGGCGCCATGAAACACCGGGATCTGGAAATAATCCTGGTTTTGTTTGATGACGGCAAAGGCCGGGGCCAGGTTGCTATAGCTGTAGTTCAATCCCCAGGAAGAATTCTTATCCTTGGCCAATTGCTGAAACCCACCACTCAACCCGATAACTGAAACACCCAGGTTGGCCGTCGACTGGTCGGGAAAATCAATAGTTTCAAGGATCAGGGCCGAGGAAAGGGCCTGTCCATATAAAGCGGAATAACCACCGGTGCTAAATACCGTTCCTTTAAAAAGGAAGGGAGAAAAACGACCCCTGGCGGCAATATTGGGCATGCTACTGAAAAAGAAATTATTGACCAGCGTTCCATCAATAAATATCTTGGTTTCCTGTGCGGTACCACCGCGTACAAACAATCCCTCACTCTCCCCTACCTGTTGGGCACCGGGAAGCGATTTCAAGGCTTCGGTTACATCTCCATTTCCACTCGCAGTGGTCACAATATCAATGGAACTCAAAACGGTCACCTTTTTCTTGTCACTGGCCTCAAAGGTGCCCGCTGTAACGGTCACAGCAGTTAGTTCGGTGATCTCTTCCTTGAGGAGTGCATTCACTTCCACCGAATCTCCCGCTTTTAACTCTATGGTTTGCTCAAAGGGCTTGAACCCCGTTGAGGTAACGGTCAGTACAAAAACGCCTTTTTCAGTGGTCCGAAAACGGAAATAACCTTCCTTATCCGTGGTGGCCCCATCATAGGTGTCTTTGAGCGCCACACTCACTCCTTCAAGAGGCTTTTTCTTGTCCATTACCCGCCCTTTCACCAGCGTTTGCGCCTGAAGGGAAAGAGAGAAAATTGTCAACACAGCAACAAAGACAGATTTCATAAAATAGCAGTTGTGAAGGCAAATGTAAAGTAGTTTATAATATAAACCAAATACAAACCAAGATTTTTGGATTGGGGGATTTGAGGATTAGGAATTATGGCGATTCAGATTATAATTATCATTCGCCAAAATAAATTGTAATGAATTGATATATAATAAATTATTGCTTTACCAGCTCTCCAATTATTAAAATCCCCAAATCCTCCAATCCTGGCAAAAAAAATAGACCGAGTATAGACATACCCGGTCTCTATTGATACCCTAAAAGTGAAATTCTTAATCCAATCAGTATTTACATTTTGCCGTAGGGTACCGGCATCGTTACTACTACTACTCTTTTTCGAACCATGCTTTTGTGTTGAACCATGCTTAGGTTTCTTTTAGGGGATATGGTGGATTTTGGTTGCTTGTAAAAGGGCTCAAAACTTAAATACTATACCGTACACTTAGTTCTTTATAATCTTTTGTTGGGCAACTTCAGTACCATTGCTGGCCTTCAGTACATAGAAGCCTCTTCCCAGGTCGCTCATATTGATCATTTCTGTTTGGCTGGCTTTGGCGCTGCGGATGGATTTTACCACGCGGCCATTGGCATTGAACAGGTCGTACTTGACCTCTGTGCCTTGCCAGGAATCAGGAATGGTGATCTTTACTTCGTTCACCACGGGGTTGGGATAGGCCATCACCGTCATTACTTCATTCTTGCTGCTGCTGATCCGGATGGCGCGGATATCGGAGTATCCGTAGCTGCCGTCCTGGTCAACCAGCTTCAGGCGATAGTAGATGATGGGGGCAACCAGTTCGCTGATATTATTCTTAAAGGAATAGCTGCTCTTAAAATCTGAGTTACCTACACCGAATACCAGGCCCGCTTGTTGAAAGGTGCGGCCATCCAGGCTCCGTTCAACTTCAAAATGGCTCAGGTTCTTTTCCCAAAGAGTGATCCAGTTCAATTCCACAGTGCTTTTTCTCAGTATGGCGCCAAAGCTTAACAGTTCCAGGGGCAGTGTAGCCGCATCGGGGTAGTTAAAGCCTTTCATATACAGGCTAAACTGACGAGCACCGCTGGTGGGAATCAGTGTATTTGTACCGTAGGCCACGGAAAATCCAGTGATCCCGGTATTTGAGGAAGTGAACATGTTGGAATAGGCAGAGGTATCAATACCAGATCTTTCGATACCCAGTATATTCTCCCCTTTAAAACGCCCTGTGAGCATCTGTAATACAGACAAATCGGAAGCTGTACTCATATAGGTGGCAGTACTGCCTGATCCCATGCGAATTTCACAAAATTCTTTCAGGTTAAGGTTTCCATCAATATCCAATGCAGAAGCATTGACGATGTCAAGCGAGGCAGGTTCGTTTGTACCTTTCTTATAAAAGCGGAAACTAAAGACAACATAAGAGTAACCGATCACACCACCACTACGAATGTAAGGTTGAAAAGCACCCCTATAGCCCAATCCATTGGAGTTATCATCAATATTATTGACCCTGGCCCCATTCACGAGGCTATCGATTGTAACCGTAGCGTCCACATCGGTGAAAACATCGGGGAAACTGTACACGGTTCCTTCATCGCCAGGATTCCCAGAGAGCACCGAATAATTTTCAAAGCGCAGACCATTGGTTAGCAACTCACTTGAGGTACTTACGGTTTGACCCGAAATAGTTGAGGTGGTTAATACTGTTGCAAGTACTGCAACAATAAAGGAAAGCATCCTTGTGGGTACAATTGTTTTCATCTTCTAGGGTGTTACGAATCAAAAACTTGTTTTCACTGGTCTTTCTCTCGGATCGGAAGAAGAAGCGGATGGTGGCCGTATTTCTTCGTTGATGGTGTAAAAGTATACTGCGTTTTTTTACGATGCAAGTTTTGCGGGGGATTTCTACATAAAAAGACCGTATTTTTTACATGTAGTTTTACAAAGTAAAGATTTACAACAAGTTAAAAAATAGTGTTTCGGAAAAATTTCTTTGTTGCATCGTAAAATCCCATGCTTTTGTTGCGCAAAATTTCATCCTTCCGGTCGTGAGCGGACAAAAAAAGTCCCGCAACAAAGGTCGCGGGACGGGTCCGTATAGTAGGTACTGTTGCTTACAATTTGATGATCCGCTGGCTCTGGGTCTCTGTTCCATTTGATATCCGGAGGATATAAACACCCTTGGAGAGTTCCCCTACCTGAAGCTGATCGGTCATGCCCCCTTCGCTGCGACGGAAGGTTTTGACCACATGCCCACTGGTATTGAAAAGATCGTACTGCAGGCTGCTTTGCTGCCAGTTGGCAGGTCTTGTTACTGAAATCTGATCATTTACAGGATTGGGATAGACAGAAATACTCATTCCGGAAACAGTGGTGTTTTGCACCATTTTCACCGGAGAATATTGAGCAGAACCATTTTGTTCGTTCATCTTGATCCGGTAATAAATCCGGTTTGACCTTGTATCCGCCTTGCTATCTGTAAAATAATAGCGTCCGATGCCATTGGCATTAGGGGCCGAGGCCTGGGTGCCGATGCTGGAAAACTCCACGCCATCATAACTACGTTGGATCTCAAAACCCGCCATATTCCGTTCATTATCGGTATTCCACTGAAGGTTCACCTGCTGGCCATTTTTGGTGGCCTCAAACGAAACGAGGTTCAGGGGAAGGATAAATCCTACTTCGTTACAAGCATTTACATCGGCAAAGCTCTTTATGGTTGTTACACCGCCAGAACCACGAGTGGCCCCGTTGGGTGTAAATTCAGTAACATGGGTTGAATAGGAAAGTCCATTG
>JANRLV010000034.1:0-32794 GCA_033762195.1 Chitinophagaceae bacterium
ACCCAACAACAATTGGTCATTGTTATAAATTTTGTTGTGATTTTTCCCGATTTCTACTTTTTTTCTCCTTTGTGTTCTTCGTTTCTTCTTTGTGTTCTTTGGGTCCTCCTACGCCAGACTTGCGTAGGAGGACACAAAGGACACTAAGGGGGCACGAAGGACACGAAGGATTTATAGAGTAAAGTTCTATTTTGACCCATCAACAATTGGTCATTGGTAGAAACTGAGTAGTGCTTATTCCCGAATTCTACGTTTTTTCTCCTTTGTGTTCTTCGTGTCTTCTTCGTGTTCTTTGTGTCCTCCTACGCCAGACTTGCGTAGGAGGACACAAAGGACACTAAGGGGGCACGAAGGTCACGAAGGATTTATATAGTAAAGTTCTATTTTGACCGATCAATAAATGGTCAAACTATGGATACAGAAGAGATCATAAAGATCATACTTGACGAATCGATCTACATTCATAAATCAATAGGCCCGGGCATGCTGGAGAATGTTTACCACTCCTGTCTTGCTTATAGATTAAAGAAAAGAGGGTTGTTCGTTGAATCAGAAAAGCCAATACCCCTGATATTTGAAGAAATAAAAATGGAATGTGGGTACAGGGCCGATCTCGTAATTGAAAAAAAGGTGGTCATTGAAGTTAAGAGTGTGGAAGTGTTGAACCCTTTGCATCTGGCCCAGATCTTAACCTACCTACGATGTCTTCATCTTAGATTTGGTCTTCTCCTCAACTTCAATACAGTCTTATTTAAAAACGGCATTAAAAGAGTGGTTAACGGTTATTAACCTTTGTGTCCTTCGTGCATCCTTTGTGTTCTTTGTGTCCTCCTACGCAAGTCAGGCGTAGGAGGACACGAAGAACACAAAGGGGGCACGAAGGACACGAAGGGTGCACGAAGAGCACGAAGGGCACAAAAAAATACCCCGCCTGGACAGGAAGGGTATTTACTTAAATCACACTGAAACCATCCAAATAAATTTTGTAAAGCAACCAACTCTATTCCTGCTGAAGGTCCTCCCGTCGCTCCGCTACAAACTCACTTCGATATATGCGCGTCAATATTATGATGTAACTGATCAATAAAGGACCGAAAATGAGACCAATAAATCCAAACAACCCCAACCCCACAATAACTCCTAACACCGTTATGACCGGATGTATATTCGAATACATCTTTAATATCGTGATCCGGGCGAAATAGTCAATATTACCCGTAACCAGTAAACTATAGAACAACAATCCAATCGCCTTTCCCGATTCACCGGAAGAATAGGTATAAATTACCAGCGGTACCCATACCACCATAGTACCCACCACCGGAAAAAAAGCAAATAAGCCGGTTAAGAATCCCCAGAAAACAAACTGAGGCAGTCCGAATAAATAATATCCCAGCATGGCGGCAGCGCCCTGAATGGCAGAGATCAAGGGAATACCCAATGCATTGGCTTTAACCATTCGTCTGGTTTCGGTGGCCAATAAATGAATGCTTTCCTGATTGAGAGGTATCCACCGAAACAATCTTCTTTCCATTTTGCTTCCATCCTTTAACAAAAAATAGAGCAGGAACAACATCAGGATAAGATTGGTGAACAAATTTATTGAGCTGTTGACCAGCGATGGCAGCCAGCTCACCAATCCCTCCAGCCATTTCCCCAATTGTCCACCACCAAGCCATCCAAGTCCGTTCTCTTGTGTAAACCCATCTACGGCCTGTCCCAATTTCCCGATTGAATCAGCAGGGTTTTCAAAAATCGGGCGAATATAAGGGCCGGCCAGGGTTAGTCCCAGGTAAACAGGTGCCCCTAATACAAACAGATAACCTACCACATACATCAGTGCCGTGGCACCAGCTCCCCATTTTCGTGAGAACACCAGTTGGAAATAACTTTGCCTGCTCAAGACATACAAGGTTATTGCCCCGAGAATGCCCGGCATAAAAATCCGCAGTTCAAAGAGCGACAGGACCACCAGTATCAGGATCAGTATCAACAGGAGCAATCGCGTCATGAGTTCATTGAACGGCATACTTCCAATTTCTATTTATTTAATCCTGGGTTCCTGATCTGCCGGATGAACGACAGGCTCTCCATGCTGTGGAGCGTCTCCCATCCCCTCGAAGAATTTCTTCCAATCCGTGTTGGCTATTATTTTCATAAACTGGTTTGACAAAAATCCTGTCAGGACCGGCGCAAAAAGACGACCCCAACCCTTGGTTCCCGCGAAAACGATCTTCCGGAAAAGAAAGTTGGCTGAGCGTTTCACACCGGATAGTAATAAAGGGTTTTCCGTTCCAAAATGAAAGGCCCGATGAACCCAATTGATCCCGTTGAACAGTGGATCCAATTCCTTTTCCAGTCGGGCATGGTGATCTCTAAGCACCATTTCCCTGGATTTTAATAAAAGCCTGAGCCGTTCTTCTTCCATTACCAACTCATGGTACTGTTTGATCTGTTTGTTCATCGTCAAAAACTTGTTGAATAAACCGGTCCCGAAAAAGGGGGAATAATATCCATTTTCCCAATAGGATTACAACCGGAATCAAGATGCCAAACCCAAGTCCGACCAGACCAAAACCCAGGTATCGGTTCTCAAGTTTATCCCCAATCCAAAAGGCCAGAGCCAAGCCCAGAAAAAGAATAAGGAAGAGGACCAGAACCACCACTATCCCTTTCATCATCCATCTGGCGACCCACCTGGAAGACTGGCGTACAAAACGGACCACATTTAGTTCCACCAGTGTTTCCAGATAATCGCGGCCCGCCTTCAGAAGATGGTTGGCCTCCTCCTTTATTCCGCTGCTATACTGCTTATCCACTTAAAGGGCTTGGTCTTCGAGAATTTCTTTTCCATCCTGGGAGATCTTTTGAAAGAGGCCTTTCCCCTTGGCCAAAAGATCTTCTCCTTGCTTTTTAAGTTTTTTACGCAGTTCGCTTCCTTTCTCCGGTGCGATCAACACACCGATCAGAACCCCTGTCAGGAGTGCAGAGGTTACACCTAAGGTGATTTTCATTCCGTTGTTCATAGTGCATGTTTTATAAGGTGAATGAATACTAAATATCTCCTTTTACCGTTCTCCCGCGAATGATAGAAACGAGAAACAAAACGATAAAAATGAAGAAGACGATCTTGGCGATACTCGCGGCCCCTATTGCAATGGTAGTGAACCCAAATACCGCAGCCACAATGGCGATGATTAAAAAGGCAAGTGACCAACGTAGCATAATGTCAAATTTTAGATGATTAAATTGCCAGCCTTGTACTGTGTTCAGGGTTGGCTACCCCGTCTGTTTCCGGACAAGAGAAACATACCCTGAGACTGGCTGTTCGTTTCTGAGAACGTGCCAGGTGACGGGAGAATATTTTCCTCAATTCCCGGGAAAAAATTCCCCGTCGACAAAGCAATTTCATATACATCAGGGAAAATGTCTTTTCATCTTCCTCAAAAAATCGAATGAGTTCCTGCCACTGACATCCAGGTGACAACTTGGGAATTCCAGGCCAACTCGCATAGAGTTCTCCCTTACCTTCTTTGCGATCAGCGGGTTCAGATAACAAGAGTGGAGAAAGCCAACTCCTCAACTCCAGCAAGTTGGTTCTGGATTCCTGTATCAACTGAGCCACCATTCGTTGAATCGTATTATGATCCACCCACTTATTCAGGCGCATCAGGCTTGTGATTCTTTCCCTGTGAATACATATTAGGTCAAGGATCATTTGTTGCTGATGAAACGAGGTGGTTTTAGAAACAATTTCCTGATCCATAGAGTATCTTTTACTTGTACATTGAAAAAACCATGCCAGTCAATTCTTTCACATCTTTCAAGTTGGCATGAATATTTCCTTTATCCTAATAAATTATTCATCACAATTCAAAATGACTCTGTATGCGAAACAAGATTTATTGCTTACTCATGACCGTTACACTATTTGCGTGTAATAATGCTTCCAATGACAGCGTAGATGAAGCGGACTCGATCAATAAAGCCAACCGGGAAAACGCCGAAAACAGTTACAATGATTCAGTTGGTGAACGCATGAAGACCTTAAGTCCAACCGAAGAAACAGCTGATTTTCTGGTCAGGGCCGCCAATGCCACCATGACAGAGATACAATTAACACAATTGGCGATGGACAAATCCTCTCTGAGCAGCATCCGCTCCCTGTCAAAAGAACTTAAGAAAGACCATCAGGAAATGAATGACCAGATCAAACGACTGGCCCGGGAACGGAACATTGCCTTGCCGGATATGGTTTCCAATGAAAGTGAAAAAGACCTCACCGACCTGCGTCAACGTTCCGGAAATGATTTTGACAAGGCATTCATTAAAGAAATCATTGACCGGCATGATGAGTCCATTCGTTTATACGAAAATGCAGTTTCCAAAGCCGACGCGCCCGAGGTAAGAGATTTTGCCAGCAAGTGTTTGCCTGCATTACGTTCGCACCGGGACAAGGCCAGAGACCTGCAAGACAAAACCTGGAAATAAGCTACTGGACAATTTGAAATACTTATTGGTTGTCACTGATCAACAGGTTGACAAAAGCCAGGACGGGAGGTAAGCCCATCAGAATGATCATTGCAGTACCCTGGGGCAACACCCCGTCCTGGCTGTCACCTACATGAACAACTGCCGCAACGATATAAAGTACCAGAATAAGGGTATGCACAAAAAGCGAATAATAATACTCATTCCATTCCTTGTTCTTCCCATTCATTCGCCGGATACGCCGGAAATAACCTACCGCAGCTACTAACGCGCAAACGCCTCCGATGGCCATACCCAGCAAGGCTAACCGATACCAGCCTATCCCCAATTTTGCATAATAAATAATATAGACAGCATACACTATTTTATACACAAAAACCGGCCAGATAAGTAAGACCAAAGACCGGAAAGAAGCGTTTTGTTGTTGCATAAAGGTTGGCGTAAACTGCATAACCAAAAAACTGTGCCATATTTTTTCTTTTTGATTACGAAAAAAGCCAGGCATAAAAATGCCTGGCCGTTCCTGACATCAACCTATTGCTTGAAAATAGGTTATGTGTATTTATCCGGGTTATATCACAAATGATTCAAGAATAAACCTCCTCTTCCACCTCCGTTTGCTTTTCCCAGGAATAGGCTCCCTCCTGCTCCGCCCTTACATTGATATGACTTTCGGCTATGTCCGTGAGCTCTCGGTCTGTCTGATCCTCCTCCTGTAATGTTTTCTCCAGCAGGTCAGCAGCCCGATGCAGATCCATGGTCAATGCCAACTGGACCAGGCCACCATAGGAAGCAATTTCATAATGCTCTACTTTTTGTGCCGCGATAATAAGCGCCGCATCGCGGGTCATGCTGCCTTCTTTGGTTTCCCGGATGATCTGCCGGGCTTCAGTGATCAAGCCATCAATGGCTTCGCATTTTTTGGCCGAGGCCGTGCTTCCGATCAACTGAAATACCTTGTCCAGCCGCTTTACATGGCGTTTTGTTTGCTGAAGGTGTTGCTCAAAGGCATCTTCGAGTTCTTCTGTAGTAGAGGCCTTCCCCATTTCCGGAAGCGCTTTGAGGAGTTGTTGTTCTACATAATAAATATCCTTGAGCTGATCCAGGAAGAATTTCTCCAAAAGAGGTGTATCCTCCTTGGCTTTATTGGGCTTGCTGGTATTTGTGCTTTTTTTGGGTGCCATAATGCTCCTTTTTGTGGTTTTAAATTCGGAATTGACTATGCTAATACCGGTTGCGGTTATTCCTCTCGTATCCGCGGCCGCTCCGGCGTTGCTGTGATCTTTCGGGCCGCTCATTGTAGCCTCGCTGATTGCCACGGGAATACCCTTCGTCATAGCCATAATTTGTGTGCTGGTCAAAATCCCTGTTAACCCGATGCTCCTGGTACCGGTTGGGATTGGAGTAAGAGGATCCATCGTCCCGACGATCTACGTCTTCATCATCGCCATAGTACCGTCTTTCCCTGTATGGTGTCTCCTTATATCCCTCATCGGAATCATCATCATAAAACATATTACGGGTAGCACCGAATTCCTCATTGTAATTATCTTCCTGACGCCCATACCGGTCATTTTCCCCGAAGCGGGGTTGTCGATTGGCGGAACCAAAACCGCGTCTTGAATAATTTCTCATAAAATAAATTTTATTGAATGAATGTTTAGGATATAACATGGACAAAATCCATGCCCTACGGATTCATACAGGAAACACGCATTGAAATGCGTAATAAAATCTACAATACGATTATTGACACAAGCGATTGGGTAGAATTTTCCACATGCCTAATTGATCCGCATATCGAGCGATTCAAAATGTTTTAACTTATTGTAAAGTGTTTTTCGGTCGATCTTGAGTATCTCCGCCGCCTTCTTTTTATTAAAATTCACCTGGCGAAGCACCTCGGTGATCAATTCAAACTCCGCCCGGGATACAACCGTACTCAGGAGCTCCCCAGCGCCATTGGAATTAACCGGTGCCTCCTGATCGATCGATGGTAGTTGAATAGCGGCATGGCCATTTCGCATTTCCATGGGTAAGGCAGCGAGTTGAATAAAATCTCCTGAAGGAGTAAGCAATACGGTACGACGTACGACATTTCTAAACTCTCTGATATTTCCCGGCCATTGGTAGGTGTGAAAAAAATCAAGCACTTCCTGGGAAAACCCGGGAATATCCTTCTCGGTATCGTTGCAACACTCGTCAAGGAAGTATTGCGCCAGGGGTTCAATATCGTCCTTCCGTTCACGAAGCGGGGGAATGGAAATTGAAAATTCATTGAACCGGTGATAGAGATCTTCCCTAAATCTTCCCCGGCTGCAGGCCTCTTTCAATATTTCGTTGGATGCGACAATGATGCGCACATCCACTTCCTGGAGTTTATTCCCCCCGATGCGTTTAAATTTTCGCTCCTGGATCACGCGCAGAAGAACGGCCTGTACATCCAGCGGCAGGTTCCCGATCTCATCCAGAAATAATGTACCCCCATCCGCCAATTCAAAATGCCCGGCCTTGTCAAATAAGGCACCGGTAAATGCGCCTTTTACATGTCCAAACAACTCACTCCCGGCCAGCTCCCGGGAAAGGGTCCCGCAATCGAGTGGAACAAATGGTTTATCTGCTCTTGGACTATGTTCGTGTATGGTGCGGGCCATTACCTCCTTCCCTGTTCCACTCTCGCCATAAAGTATCACGCTGTAATTTGTTCCCGCCACCAATTCTACTTCCTTTTGTAATTTTTGTGCGGCCCGGGATTTACCTTGAAAAACGCTGGTATTTCCGGCACCATCCGATTTACGTTTTTCCGATTGTGATTTTAGCGTTGTATCCCGGCCATGGCTGTGATTTCCTAATAATTGGCCCAATTTATCTAAAACCTCATCCTGGATAAGGGGTTTGGTCAGATAGTCAACTGCCCCCATCTTGATCACTTCCACCGCAACCTTTACATTGGAATATCCGGTGATCATCAAAATGGCGGCATTGGGATCGTGCTCCTTGAGTCCGGATACCAGTTTACAGCCATCCATATCTCCCAAACGGTAGTCACAAATCACCGCATCAAACCGCTCACTCTGAAAAAGGGCCAATCCTTTACTCCCAGAATAAGCCGTTCGGATTTCAAAATCATGTTTCTCCAGAAAACGAACCAATAACAGACAAAGATCAGCGTCATCATCTATAACGAGTATTTTCTTGGACATACATTAGGATTTAAGGTATCAACAAAGGTGAAAGTACGTGGCATATTTTCCCCACCGAAATCATGCCGGGATTTTATTCGATTCCCACTTAGAACTATCTAAGTAAAAACCCTTTTGGCAAAAAAATTGTGGCAAATGTGATAATCCCCTTTATATGACCGTTTAATTTAAGTCTTGAATCAAAAACCACATAGACTCGTTGCTTTGATAATAGATGATGAAACTGACATATGTTATTTGTTGGGTGCCATCTTAAGGCAAAGGAATATCCATTCGGTGTTTGCCCGGAACCTGGGGGAAGCGGAGAAATTGATCCTGTCTTCCACTTCCTTTTGCATTATATTTCTCGACAATCACCTGCCAGATGGCCTGGGAACAGGCCTCGTAGAAAAGATCAGAAAATACCAACCTGCTACAAATCTCATCATGATCACGGCTCACGATACTTCGGCAGACCGGAAAATGGCAGAGCGCATTGGTATCGAGTCGTTTATTGGAAAACCATTTACCCGGGATACCATTCTTCGTACCATTGAAAAGATGTATTAAATTCCCCAAAATGGGGAATATATTCACCATCATCCTTCTTCTAAATGCAGAAATATCTGAAAAACAGATCCTTCGCCAAGGCGACTGAACACTTTTATATTTCCTTTATGGCTAAGTATGATATTTTGTGAGTTAGTAAGCCCCAGGCCATTACCCTGTGGCTTAACCGTAAAATAGGGTTCAAATAATTTCTGCAGCGTATCTGTGTCCATTCCAGTTCCATTGTCAGCGATTTCCACAATACACCGCTTGTCCGCCTTTTCCGTTTTCAGGCGTAGTATCCCTCTGTTCTTCTCCATGGCTTCAATGGCATTTACAATGATGTTCAAAAAAGCAAGCTTGATCTTGTCAGCATCCACGAGTACACTGCAGGCCATGGGTGAATATTTTTTAACCACCTGAATGGACCGCAGGTCGATCCGGTCGCCAGCCATGGCCAAGGCCTCATCGAGCAATTCGTTAACATTCTTCCGCTGCATATTCAATTGAACAAACCGGGTAGCGGAAAGCAGATCGGAAACCAATTGATTGATCCGCTCGGAATTGCGAACGATCATGTCCAGTAACAGGGAAGATTCCTGGCTCTTGCCAATGTCCTCCTGCAATTGTTCGGCCGCCAGGGAGATATTGGTCAATGGGTTTCGTACTTCGTGGGCGATGGTCCGTGCAATCCGGCCAGTGGACGCAAATTTCTCATTGCTTCGCAACTCGGACAACTCATTGTTCATTTCCTGAAGTTCATTAATGTTCCGTTTTAGTTCAGCCTCGTATTGGTGGGCCTTCAGGTCAGCCTCGCTTTTTGCATGATTCTCCCGATTGTAAGTTATCACAGAATAAAGTATGGCTATAACGGCAATGATCAGCGAAACCAGGGTAATGGTCCTGGTGCCACTAAAATACCCGGATAGCCGGTGACGACGATCGATCATGTGCGCATATTCAATGGTAGTAAGTTGCTCAATCGTTTGGTGAATGCTATCCATCAGCAACATAGACTCCAGTTTCTCCGCTATTAGTTCATTTGTCACTTTATACCCTGAGCGCTGATACATAAGAATGGCTTGCCGCAAATGGTCAAGTCGCCGGGTTGTCATTCCCTGGATATCCTGCATCAGTCCTCCTTGTATGGAATCAGTTTGAAAATAATCCAGTAATCCCCTGTTTAATCCGGGCAATTTGGAAAGCGATTCCCGGTAAGGTTTAAGGAAGATCACATTCCGGGTAAGCAGATAGCCCCTGGCACCCGCTTCTGCTGATAAAATAGATGAATAAAATCGCTCCAGGTTCAGCAGGGCCAATTGACTGCTTGATACCCAGGAGGTTTGCTGATGCAAACGACGGGTTGACCCCAGTATCAAGAAATAAGATAATACAAGGAGAAAAAAGGCCATGGCATAGCCTGATCGTATCTTCACTTTTAACGTGGATATCATATGACCCACCAGGTACCTGCAAAAAGGCCGCCAAAATCACTCGAAGGAGCAAACCTCGGCCAAACCATAGTTTACTGTTTTCAGAAACCAGTGAGCCTTATCCACGCGCATGACTACCTGCAATTGTTCCCCGTATGGGTCACGACACAAATAAGTGACCCTCCCTATCGCATACAAATACCCATTTTCTGTTATTTGTATGAGAGAGGCCGGAACATTCATCATCACTCCGGGCCCAGGCGGCAACTGAAGGGTCAATGAAACCGGGGCATAGGATGAACAGCATTGCGGACAAGCAATTTCCACCTGAAAGGTTTCTTTTGCATGAAGCATACGCACCCGAAGCATCCCTTTTCCTATACTTTTCATTTTCTGACTGATCCTGTCCCAATTAATATCCATACTCTTTATAATTTTTTAACCATATCCAATTCCAAAATCGTTCACTCGGTCTTCGCAGTCCAAAATAATGCTGGGTTTGTTTTGCCTTACTTACCTCCACAAAGGATGGTTGAAAGTGCAACAGGAATAAATTCCCCTGTCTGTGGAGAATACTCGTCAGGCCTTCTGTCCATATATAATAGGGTAACCCCTTCTTAAAAAAAAGCAGACGCCCTCCAAAAGGCTCAGGTTTTTCTAATTCATCCATTTGCGAAGGCTTGAAGTAAAACAACAGCTTGCCGTCGACATCCATTCCCATATAATGCACTAGTTTATTACCAAATGGTATGCGGTTGTCCTCCAGATTATAAAAAAGGGCATGTGTCATTTGACTTAATTTCTCCCGGATGATGCCGGATATTAAGTCTTCTTTAGGTGTTATCATACCTTAAACAGACTCAAATTAGAGACCAATTAAAAAACGTGGTATGGTTTTTTCAATACTAATAGTAAAATAGTAACTCATGAAAAATTTGTTAACGATTAATGATCTTATTGAGATCAACAATGATCGCGTAAAAGGATATGAGAAAGCCATGGAGCAAACACAAGAGGATGACCTCCGTAGCTTATTCAGTGAAATGGCAGCCCAAAGCCGTCGCAACGCGAATGAACTGGGAAATCTAGTACGTAAAGCAGGAAAAGAACCGGAGGAGGGTACAACTGTAAAGGGAAAGATCTATCGGGCATGGATGGATGTAAAAGCCACTTTTGCGGGTAATGACCGGAAATCGGTGTTGAATGCCTGCGAATTTGGTGAGGATGCTGCGCAGAAAGCCTATCGCTCAGCCCTTGAAGAAGATGAACTAGCCGGTGAAGCCCTTCAACTGGTTACCCGGCAAAAAGACGAACTCATGCTGTCGCACGACCGTGTCAAAAGTATGCGGGACCAACAAACAGTCTGAATTAAATAACTCAATTACTTATTCATGGCAAACGAAAACCTGATCGACAACATGACCACTCTCCTCTCCTGCCTGAAAAAGGCAAAGGAGAAAGGCTTTACGCGTGACTTCACCATAACGGAGCATGGCTTAAGCTGGTTGGGAGGTAATCAGTTTTATCGTCCCGAAGAGATCTCTATTGTTGATTTCTTCCGCTATGAAGGAAAAAGTGACCCCGACGAAAACGCGATCTTGTACCTTATGGAAACAAAGGATGGCAACAAAGGTACATTCACTACCACGTTTGGGATTTATGCGGAACCCATGACCACCGAGTTTGTCATCCAGATCGAAGAGATCATGAAACAAAAATCAGGTGATAAAACAAAATAGGAGGGCAGATGCGGATACTAAACCGACTCCCATTTATCATTGCCATACTATCCCTGATGGGTTGGCTTTTCAGTTTCATCTTCAGGCCACCGGAGAAAAACCTGAACCCCTATCTTGTCGGGATCAGTATATTCTTAGCGGGTGTATACTGGATATGGATCCTTTTTGATGTGATCGGCAATATTGGCCTCAAACGGTATCAACGGAACTTTTGGCTGATCCTGGTAATATCCATCCCCTTTTTTGGCGCTATTTTATATCAGGTCATGCACCAAAGACCCAACAAGATTGTAACCTGAAAGAATTTTTGCAACTTCCTTCATGTGTGCCTCCGGGGGGTCATTCGTTTGAGTGGCCCTCTTTTTATTGGGGCATACCGGCTACTTCTTTCACGCCGGTAAACAAGGCCTTCCAGGCAAATCGAAAAAAGGACCGATCGTTCTCCCGTTCCTGGGTGGGATAAGCGATCCTTTCCCTGCCATTTCGCTGCGGGTTTTCATTGGGAAGTACCAGGTTTGCGATCCCACTGGCAAATTTCCGTTTCGCCAGTCCCGGGTCCTCTTTATCGGTCTTCAATAAGGCTACATGGAGATCATTATAGTGTAGGTTGACCTTTCCTTTCATTTTATACTTATTCCCTTCAAATGAATACTGCAGCGTTTGAACACGACCAGATTCAAATCGGGCCAGCCCCAGTGGCATCGCCAGTTGATTGAAGGCATAGAGATTTGCCTGGCCCATTCGACCGGAAAATGAAAACCGCGCTTGTGGATCACCGAGGTGAAAATTCCATACGGTCATCAATTCGGTTTCCTGTTGTACCCGGCAATGAACGCGTCCATTCAGCATACCGGTTTCTGCCCGGCTATCAATATTGCTCAATACGGCCCGTATCCGATCAAACCGAATCGTGCCCGAAGAATCCGTCACAGGGCTCAATTCTTCATAGGTCAATTCGCCATTGGCTACTTTGAGTTGCGGTATCCGTAAACCTATTTTCAAGGAAGATAACAACGTGGAAGGAATATGATCAAGGCGATTCCGACTGTCATGTGGTAAACGCCGGTCCCGGTACAGGGCCAGTTCCAGATTACCGATTTCCGCTGAATCCATCTGGCAGCGATCGAATGACTGTTCATTGATCCGCCATCCCTGGATCCGAAGGTCGCGAAGCCTGATATCCATCCGGTCAGTTTGCGTTTTTCGCCGGCGCATGAATTCGGCCTTGGACAAAAGGGGAATGAGCCGACATTCCTCCAATCCTATCTCTTCCCGTTTTGAGTCCACCTTCAATTCCTTTCCTTCGACCCGGTATATTCCTGGTCGGGTATTCCAGTAGAAATGGGATACCTGAAACCGCAAGGCCGATATGGGCAGGGGATCCTCTAACATATCCAGGGATGTAATACCCTCCCCTTCCAGGGCATCTATTTCCACATAGGCAATCTCCGACATGTCCTGCTGTTCACTTATCTGGACCTTGGCTGCCTTCACCAGGATTGAATGAATGAGCACCTGGCTGGTTCGGTCCCCGGCTTGTTTATTTTCCCTGGCCTTGTTTTTTGTACGCAAAACAAGTACTTGTGGAGACTCCAACCGAAGGGAATCAAGTTGAATTGACCCATTCAATACCACCTGGGCCATATCCAGTCCTTTTATTTCTACGATGGGTACAAAGGCCTGTATCAGTTGAGCGGGAGCCTGGTCCTTCGCCTGCAGCTTTTTGAACACTGATGGATGCCAGTTCAACATCAGTTTATGGATTCGTATGCGCCCGGCAATCTCATCCATTTCAATACGGTCAAACCGGATTGAATAGAGTCCATGCGTTTCTTTATTCAGCCATTGATTCACTTGCCTGGAGAGAACGGGCTTCTTTTGCACATTCCAATAAACAACACCTGCTGTCAGAACGGCCGCGGCCATCCAATACCATTTTCTCTTTAGCCATTTCGTTGTCATTTTTAATTGTTTTAAATCCCCCGGATCAACTACCGGATCCGGGATCATTGTTAAAAATTCTTTCCTTCCTTTTTCTTCTGAAAGCAATAGGTTGGGGGCGTATCGTCTTTCCCTTTCGGCGCAGGTTCAAGCGGGTTAGAATCGCCCCGGTGTAGAGGATCACGGCAGAGAAATACACCCAAAGAAGTATGATCAATAAAGCGCCAGCCGGTCCATAGTAACCGACTACCTGGTTATGCCCCAGTAAAAATGTGATGACCACCCGCCCGACCATAAACAATACAGCGGTAGCCAATATGCCCGAGCGCGCCTCCTTCCAGGGCACACGGGCATCGGGGAGCACCCGAAAGATCAGGGCAAACAGCGTAACAATGACCAGAAAGCTGACCAGGAAATTGGATGCGTAGATCAGCACGACACTTATATTCGGAAGATAGCGGCTCAATTGATCCAGAAAAAGATCAATGAGGCTGTTGACCAGCAGCGAGACAAGCAATAAAAACCCAAGTACCGCTACCATCGAAAAGGAGAGAACCCGATCGGTCAGGAGCTTAACCCACCATTTGCCTTTAACCGGTTTTACCTGGATGTCCCAGATAAGGTTCATCGATTGCTGTATCTCCACAAAAATTCCCGATGCGCCAAAAAACAAGGTCAACAACCCGGCGATCCGCGCAAAATATCCATCCGTACTTTGCCTTACCTGCAGGAGTACCTTTTCCAGCAACTGACTACTTGATTCCCCGATCAGGTTTCCCAGCTTTAAGAATAAAGCAGATTCTGCCTGACCAGAACGATAAAACAGGTCACTGATCCAGACCACGATCAACAGAAGCCCGGGGAGGGAAAACAGTGTATAATAGGCCAATGCGGCTGAACGCCGAAGTACCTGGGCTTTGTCAAAAGCGGTTATAAAATCAGCGAAGAATTCTTTGATAGACGAAAACGGCATATATATTATAGAAGAAAAATAATGCCAGTAACCCTTTTATCACTGTTGATTTATTTCCCCAAATTTTCCCATTCCCTTGTTGGACACGCCGATCTCTTCTTTAAATACAAGAAGGCATATTGTTTGCCGCCATTTCTTTGACAGACTCTATTAAAAAAACTTAAAAGCTATTTGTATGGAAAGAAGGAATTCCGGACGTCAGGGATTTTCATCCATGGATCCTGAGCGCCGCAGACGGATTGCCCGTATGGGTGGAGAAGCTTCACATGGAAGCCGAGGTCGTGATTACGAAGAATACGAAGAGGACTATGATGATTATGAAGATGATGATTACGAAGATGTGAGTAATGAGTATGATAACGATTACGATGACGACTACGAAGATGTGTATGACGACTATGATGACTACGAAGACGACGAGGAAGATGACGATGATGACCGCCGTGGTGGAAGCCGTTACCGCACTCGTCAATCGGGTAATCGTAGCCATACTGGAGGCAACAACAGCTATCGCAACCGTTCAGGGAATTCCGATCGGCGTCGTGATGAGCGGGATGGCCGTTCTTCTCCGGGGCGTTCTTCCTCTTCTTCGAACCGTTCCGGACGCCGGGGTTTTGCCTCGATGGATCCGGAGGATGTAAGACGAATGGGGGCCATGGGCGGACGGGCTTCACAAGGTGGAGGTCGGCGCAGCAACAGCAGCAGCAGCCGCAGCAACAGTAGCAATAGTGGCCGCGGTGGAAATAGCGGACGTACCAGCAATAGCGGACGTGGCGGCAATACTGGCCGAAGCAGCAGCAATCGAAGCCAATCGGGTGGCAGAAGTGGTGGAAGCCGTTCTTCTTCACGCAATCGTTGATCTTTATCCATTTTGACAACCCGTACAAGACCTGTGCGGGTTGTTTTATTTTTTAAACTACGTATTATGAAACTAGCATACGAGCCATTGGTACAGACACTAACTCAATGCGCTAAACACTGCGACCTATGTGCTTCGGCCTGTTTGCATGAAGAGTATGTGGGCATGATGGTGGAGTGTATTCGCCTGAACCTGGTTTGTTCCAGTATATGTCAGACCCTTGCTAAATTATTGGTGTATGAGAGCCCGCAAATCAATGCCCTGGCGATCGCCTGCTCACAGATCGGAACAGCCTGTGCCCAGGAGTGTGCCAAACATGCACAGGATCATTGTCAGGATTGCGCGCGCGTATGCCAGGAGATGGCAGAGCAATGCGGGTCATTTGCCGCGTCCCCTTGACTTCGTTTTCCTCTTCGTGTCCTCCTTCGCTCGACTAGCGTAGGAGGACACGAAGGACACTAAGGGAGCACGAAGGGCACGAAGAAAAAAAGAGCGACTCTACTCAGAGTCGCTCTTTAGTCGGGAAGACAGCCCATCGATTTTTTAAGACATCGATTTGACTATCAAACCACATTTCTTTCTCAACGCTCATCATTCACCTTTTAATTCACTCACCAGGGCATTCACCTGATTAAAAATTGATTATCAACGTGAACTTCGAGTTTTGTCGGGAGGACAGGCCTCCCAAATATGAGTACAAATGAATTAGAATCAACTGATTTCAGAACCCTGAAATGGTCAATTCACCTGCCAATTCACTTGCGAAAATATGCTGAAGAACTTGGCATAAAATTACGGGAACAGTCGCAAATTGGAAAATAAAATCACTCAGATTTTGAGTCAAACTCCACGAGAAATAAAATAGTAAATGAAACTATTAGGTCAGACTATATATTCTGATTACGAATTGTAACCCCTTGAACTCATTAACAAGTATTAGATCATGTTCCCGGTGTGCATTGCAAATATCACTGATCAGTTCATCTGATGGATGCGACCAATCTTCTGCGCTACGGTGCCAAGTGCCATAATTCACGAATATGTTTCCGTCAGGCGGTATTCTATTGACCAGTTCAAAGCCACTGTTAAGGTGGGACCCGTGATGCGGGAGTTGAAATAACCAGCATTTTTCCCAGTGCTTTGAAAATTTTCGATATAAGGCGTCTACCTCAGCCTGTGTCTTAAAATACCCATCCGAGAGCAAAAGGACATTTGCACCCGTAAAAGGCTCTTCTCCTTGGACTTTTCCTTCTCTACGATGAAAATAGCCATAGGGATAATTCGGATCTTTGGTGCGATTAAGGTATCTGGGTCCAATGCCTTTCGGTTTCCATATGCTATAACAATGAAAACTCTCCCAATCATAGTAAGCATGTGAGACAGCCCCCGCCCATTCATACATCTTCCTTGTATTTCGATGCATCAAGCAAAGTGCAGTAGTGTTTAGATTGGTAATACTGCGGCCTCCTCCATCTAGGTCAAGCCCCTTCTTTGCGGCTTTGAATATCTCTTCAATCCGCTTACCACCCCTTAGCTTCACAACCTCTCTTTGTATATCATCATCAGAACCATTTTCAATTCCAAATTCCTCCAAAAACCTTTCGCGAATTGCCTCATAAAATTTCTCCTCGTCTTTCCCTATTGGCTTGCGGTAAAAAATAAATTCCATGAGGACTATCTTTTGGGTCAGATCGCCAACAGCTCCTGGAATATTATCGCCAACTTTCCATTGCTTTGCTCCTCGCGGAGGGGGATTATAATTCTTTTGAATGTCGTTGTCGATTTCAATTTTACTTTCCTTTGGGAAGTCAAAGGTCAACTCTTTCAGTTCTCTTTGAGATGACTCGCGGTTCTCATCTATGTTATCACCTCCAGTCGGAGATTCTTCTGGACCCGCTATGAATATAATTTCTGAGCCGTCATTGAAGTTCTCAGCAAGCGTAGTTAGCGGATCCATGATCAGGCGAAGCATAAAATCAAAATTATCCTCGGGCAAATCACCATCGGGACCATCCGAAGTACCGCCACCACCGCCACCCCGGTTTGTTCCTCGATCTCTAGTGGATATTGCAACGAGACATAAGTAGAGCCGCTCAGTAAAGTTCATGAACGGCATTACAAGTTTATCAATCTTAACGCCACCTTCAACTAGCTTTTTGATGTGACTGATATGGTCCTGGTGAAAATGTGAAATGACCAAAAGGTTCAGGTGATTGGACGGAAGATTCTCCTGCTGACGAAATACTTCTACTTCTTCGCCTAGGTTGTATGCATTAAGACTTCCGCAATCATAGACGAACCGGAAAGGCGGGGGATAACTATTCACCATCCGGACTATGCCTGAATAAAACAATCCCTGTCCAGCAGGATGGATGGTAAATTCTTGCTGTACTTTTTTTGTCATGGTTCGGCAATTAATGGTGGTGATACTAAAGTTATAATTATGCTTGAATATTGCTGGGGCTTTTTAACGGTACCTTTTATTTGGTATCCTTTTGGGCACGATCCATAAGGAATAACCCCTAACTCTGTATTACTCCATAAAGAGGTAAGAAAATGTGTTATGGCGCATTACCTTGCCCATACTAACTGATATAAATAGCGATCTGCCTGTCATCGGCTGCAATCACCATTGTCGCAGGCAGTCCCGCAGCCTCCATCTTACTTTTGAGTTCCACAAAAAGCACCGCATCATCCTGGCTCATCACAGGTGGATAATCAATGGGATGAGAATGCCATTCACCGGCATAACGCAAATGACCGGACGTTCTCGACTGGATCTGTTCGAGCTCCTCTTTCAACCCTGACGTGCCACGCACATACGATCCGGGACTTTCTTCGCTATCGGGCGGTGACAACACAGTATCGACGAGGTAAATGATTTTGCGATGAAAATCATAGCCGCCGATCAGGATGCCGCCCGTTTCATTGGGCAATTTGGCCAACCGCGCTTCACTGATCTTGTTGATCAGGAATTCATCAATATACACTTTCCATTCACCCACTTCCATATATTCAAATTCAGTCGCTTGCACATCGATCCGTTCCACGCTCATGTCCTCCCGCGAATGCCAGATCGTGATCTGGCTACTATCTGCGTCAACATATATCTTCAGGCTGGCTGCGCTGATAGCGGCATGCAAGGCCACCAACTCCTGTGGAATACGACTGGTTATATCCCGGCACGAAATAGCGTACCGGATCCTGTCGGAATTTTCGAGATGCTGGTCTAATGAAGGATGAGAAAGCAACGCCCTGTAATACTGGTACTCGAGAATATCCAAGGGATACTTTCTGGCGGGATCTTCTCCCAATAACACAAGATCTGTTCCTTTAGGATTAAGGAACACCGATATCCTTTTTGCAGTGATATCCCTTCGTTGCGCGAGATCACGGGCTACGGGGATAGATGCTGAGCAGTCCACGATCAACTCCGTCTTTTTCATTACCTCATCGATCTGCGGTTTGTTCAATGGCGACAGGTAATTATCAAATATTCCTACTGCGAGGGTTCCGCCCTGGAAAGAATTCGTCGCCAGGTTGGCGAGTATGATACTTTTCGAACTACCGAGAAAATGCTGGTCCAGATGGTGCCGGACCGTATTGTGCGGAAGAAGAATATCATCATCGATCAGGGTCCATGTTCCATAACCTGTTTTTGCCAGGCTCACGAACAGCTGTGATCCAAGTGCGCCCGCCCCGATTTGCACAATAGTGGGTCCTTCGAGTCGTGGCGACGCGGAAGAAAGAAATTGCGCCATCGCTGTATTGAGTGTTACATGCGTAACCAACACCGCAACTTGAATGGCTTCCAATGCTTCAATCGCGACCGGGCCGGCAAACAAAAGTTGCCCCCAACCGGTTGGTCCGCGTTGTGCAAGTTTCAGGGCAACCACAATTTCTTCGATTTGATTCCCTACGATAAAAGAATAATAATCCAGCCCGTTCTCTGTTTTTGCGGCGTTGGTCTTTGGTAGTGCCACGACCACCATTAATCGCTTTTTCAATTGGGCGGGATCCGTAGCGCCAGGACCAAGGAATGTCCTCAGCTCACTGACAAGATCGATACCGGCTTTGGCCAAAAACCGTTGCAGGTCTGCAAGGCTGTTGGGAGAATGATCAATGATACCATGTTCCTGCGGTTTGCCATCAATAATCAATACCTGGAATTCATCACACCCATCCATTTTTTTTCGCAGCGCTAAAAAGTTCGTAAGATTCTTCTGCTCACTGACCGGTAACAGAAAGAGCGATTCACCGTGCCGTATATCCGAGGGAAGAATGAGCTGGCCATGGAACTGGAGCAATAAAGGTTCAAGTGGCTGATCATCAGCATGCAAGGTATTATCGGCGGTCTTAGCCAGCCAATGCCGGATGTCCTCGATGAATTTAATAGGTCGCCAGCTAAGTTTCAGCAGCTCCCAGGGTTGATCATACACACAAAGACAAACAGGCTTTTCAAATGGCATGCAGATACGATGCATCACCAAAGGGAAGGAAGCACGGAGGGAAAACACGAGCGGAACCATGCGATCGCCCGACGGAAACAGTATACCTAACCGCTCAGTGTAGCGGATATCGTTAACGGGTCTTTGCCCTACATCGATATCGGAATCATAGATAACGATTTCGTCACCTTCCGCAAAGTAAGGAAGCAGTGTTTCTGTCACGACCTGGCATTCCTGCAGGCGACTATGCCCAGCAGAAGACAGGGCAAGGGCTACACCCTTTGCCCTGTCCACTTTCAGCTCCTCAACCGATAGTGGTTGCGTTTGCAATGCCGGGATGGAAAGATATTCTGGCTCCATTATCCTGCCCTCGATGGTTTTTCCTCGTGAACAAACGGTGCAGTTGCAGCCACCTTAGTGACCAGCTTCAACCCCGATACTGTATCCACTTCAAAGGTCATCGGCTTGGGATCATTCTGCGTCGGGTGGTCCATCGTCACCTTGAACGAGCCATTTTTCAGGTTCGCCACACTGCGATAATACGCTGCGGCCTGGAGATGTGGCGGCTGAAGGGTATCTTCCAATGGGATACTGCAGCTTGGCGAAATGATCCACGACCTGTTATTGCCTTGTGTTTCGAACAACCATTTTACATTGGCAGTTGGTTTGGTAATAACCCTGCCTTTGTCAGGAGACAGCGCCAGGTAACTGCAATGATGGGAGATATGGAACAGGTCCCACTGCAAGCGGTGATCCCTTTTGAAGTGACGCGTTACGGTAACGATATCGTCCCAGGCATCGCTGTTCAGGTCAGATCCCAATAACATTTTGGTGCTATAGGAATCGTTGAAAACCGCCTGAACCACGATCGCTTCGTTGTTGCGGTTGATATCGGTGGAATCGCTGTAAAAAGGAGAGTGCACGAAAAACTCAACTCCTTCGCGACCGAGGCTGAAGCCAGGTGCGAGCGTACCCGCATCAACGATCAGGTGCTCGATATCATCAAAGCAAATGTCTTCCTGCTGATCGCACCAATCTTTGAAAATCTTTTTACGTGAGAACACCCTTATTCCTTTCTTTTGTTTCAGGCGATAGCGGGCTTCTGCGCGAAGGATCTTTGCATCTTCTTCGTCGAGTCCTGTTTCCACCAGCACATTGGCAGGCACCCAAAGTTCTTTGATCTTTTTCCTGCCAGCACCCTGGTATTTCGTGGCATGCTCGAGGTAAAAATATTCGGACATGCGGTAATAATGATCTTTGTCCAGGTGGGTGAAGCAAACCACTTCATAATCCCCATCGATCAACCTGTTCAGGGTGGCCGGAAGGTCAATACGCGTGTCATGCTTGTCATCTTCACAACGCATATTGGCATAGTCAAACAGGACATCCATGCCATTGGCCAATTTGATCAGGGTGGTGTCGGCGTTGCCGATCGGTAAAAAACTGATATAGTGTTTCATCTTATTTAGATTTTTTTGAGTTAGCAATAGCATACGTAAGCGACCCGATAAGCAGGACGAACAGCGCAAAGACGAACAGGTTCTTCACCCAGTCCACCTGCTTGCTGCCAGATTTGCCGGTTTGGACAAATTCGGCGTAATGCTCGCAGTTAAAGTCAATCAGGTTATAAGGGGCACCAACTAAGCTAAGGGCGCGGCGAACGGCTGCTTCCCTTTGCTGATCATTGCCACTAAATTTGTGAACCCGGAATTTTTTCCCGGGACGGAAATAGGCGCTGGCCCTGACCAGGCGAACCCCCTTGAATTTGTAGTTTTCGGAAATCCATTCCACACCTTGTGCATCAGCACCCAGGTAAATAACATGGTGTTGAGAGAGGCCGGTCTGGAAGATCGGCTCCGTGAGGCGGTCTGCAGGTTGCAGTCCGTACAATTGCGCATAATTCATAATTTTCTCTTTTACAAGCTGTTGCTTTTATTTTTAAACAGCGGGTAAACAATCGCCTGCTTTCAGCGTGAGCTGCGGATAAGCATTGGAGCCGGCAAGCTTGTAAAGAGAGTTGTTGGTTGGCTGGAATTTTGCACAATTCACATTATCGCAAAGTGGGTGTTGCTTTGTGTCAAAACAACACCTACATTTACTGCGATTTTATACATCAACATGAAAAAGTCAACTTGCTTAACTTTTTCAGGAGCCTTGGAAGTTCTAGTAAAACTTTCAGGGCTTTCTCTTTTTATCGAAACTGATAAGAACTCAATCTTCATACCGGGTGGGTCGTTGCTGACAAATCGTCTTAACAATCCTTTAACAATTCTTTCCTGGTCCTTTTTCGGTAGTCCGCCATTGACATGGATGGCAGTTTACTACCCTTCGTAATCACTTCCTTGACAAACCCATCTGCCTCGTCCTTTGTAATCACACCCATTACCACCGCCTCGTGCAGCAGGTCCATCGTGGTATAATAAACAATATCGTTTGCCTGGCAGTAATCCGCTATCTGGGTAATATTACTGCTGGCGACATATTCCTTGTTGAACCGCGCCACCGCCAGGCAGGCGGCTTCTCCATCATCCATCGTTTTCCGCAATTGGAAATACTCCCGCACAATAGGTTCCTCGGTCGGCATCGGTATCACGGGTACACCTGCAGCGATCAGGAAAACACCCACCGCCAAATTGTTGCTGTTGCGTTTCAGCAGCTCTGCTTTTATCTTATCCAGCATCACAAACCGTCCCGGGAATATCTTGGGCAGTTCGAGTATTTTACCTCCTTTCAGGAAGTGAATAAAAACATTGCAGTCCAGCAGTATTTTTGGTTCACCATTCCCACTCATCTCCTTCAATTTTTTCGTCAATATTCACCCCGGTATCCATCATCAGGTTGAAGTAATGGCTCTCCGAGATCTTTTCTTCTTCAAACAACCGCTTGCAGGTAATAGCGTAATCGCCGATCACCTTGAAGTCAGTTCCGCTTTCATACAAACGGGGACTATAGCCCAGTTCGATGGCACTCTGCCGGATGCCTGTCCGGTACTTGCCGACATATTCTTCATAATCGATCAGTGCCAGTTTAGACAGCCGCACGAGCAAAGCACTACGAGACACACCGAATAGTTGCTCCAGCTTTACGATCGTCTGCAAACTGATCTTGCCACCCCGGGCGAGTTCCTCCTCGGGGATCCACGCCAGGATGCCTGC
This sequence comes from Chitinophagaceae bacterium, assembly GCA_033762195.1. GTDB lineage: Bacteria > Bacteroidota > Bacteroidia > Chitinophagales > Chitinophagaceae > SpSt-398. Next base: position 22,771 of record JANRLV010000034.1, read on the forward strand.
TTTGGGCATCAGCAAAAAACTGCTGAACACATCGGCGTTGTATTCCTCCCGATCCTTGCGATCAAAACGGCCTGCCTTGCAAAGCATGAAACTAAAATCATCCTGTTCGAAAAGGTGGTACAGCTCATGCCCGATAGTAAAATGCTGGCGTGCCCTGATCTGGTTACTATTGATCAAAATAAATTTATGGTCCCCGGTCTTTAACGCCATACCAGAGAACTCATGCGTCATACTCCTGAAATTGGTAATGACATTAAGCTCGTCGAGGACTTTATACAGGTCGATGGGATCAGCGTTGCTGATTCCTAGCCTGTCCCGGAACTTGTTAGCCCGCACTTCCAATATGGTTTCGTTAACGACTGCCATCCAGTTTTTTGATCTTTAAATAGTTTTTTACAATCTTTCCGAATGCTGCGATCTCCTCCAAATCCGCAGCTTCCATTTCATCTTTCCGGAACGCGAACGCTACCTGGGCGGCCGCTTCTTCCGGTGTCTCAGCGAAAAACGCGTCCGGTTCGACGCAGAATAAGTTGCTGAGTTTCTCCATGACCTCTACCGGTATTTCCCTTTCTCCTGTTTCATACATACTGACCAGTTCTCTTGAAATTCCCAGAAACCCCGCCACGTTCTCCTGCACATACCCGAATTTTTCCCTGAGCGACTTCATAATGAAACCAGTTCTCGGCATAATAATGTTTGTTTTGAGTTTTTAATGGTTTTTAAAGCCTAAGAGCTGTTACAAATATAGGCATTTTCTAATTATTGAAATAAATTGTAACAAAATTTAGTGACAGAACAACACTAAATTGTTGATTATCAATAATATGTTAAATTTACGCTTGGAAAATTCGACAAGAATTGTGATGAATTGGGCCCAATAGGGGCATTGAGTAGTGGTAGGGTGCCCTGGCTCTTTTGCCTTTGTTTCTTCGCACCACCCTTTTAGTTTATATTGTACTTTGTCACGCTTCCAAAATCTCCCTATCCTGGTAGGTCGTGATTCCGTTTGCTACATTATTATAAAAATAGTCCCGCTCATCTCTTGATACGAGCGCTTTAATAGCAGTAGCATCAGGATAGGCAGCTATATTCTGGCGAGGACAAGTTGCGATGATAAAATCCAACTTATCGAGGGCTGGCTGAATTTTAGTGTTTGTAGCCAAAGGCCAGGGGATCATAATTTCTCCCAACTTCGATAAAATGGAAGGCTCGGGTGCAATACAGAAGCGACTATATACATCTCCCAAATTCTCTGCCTCCAATTGTTGCTCGTATTGATTAAGGATCGCTAGCTTTTGTGCAGCATCAAATTTTGGATTGAATAGAATACCGATCACGCACCACTTATTATCACCCTTAACTACATGGGTATCGTCAGCGCCTTCCGCGTACGACAAATATTTCGCCTGATGATAGACGTCTGTATAATTATAAGTTTCAAGTTTGAATGGAACCACATACGCTGTTCCCCATTGATTGGCGAGGAGCACTGCTGAAAATACCATCGTGTATACTTTTTTCTCGTCTTTACCAGAGGTCCGGCCGTACCAGATCGGCACTCGCACATGAATGCGGTTATTCATCTGTAGGTGATTATTCCGCCAGTTCAATCGAACGTTCTGGTGTTTATTCTGGTGAATATCCCAGAACAATGAGCCAATGATTAACACACCCCCTTTCATACAAAAAATTTATTCATGAATGTCGGTCACCGTGCATTATCAATAATGGATGACAAAACCAAAATATCATTGTACACGATCAAGGCTGAGTATACTGCAAAGATACTATACGCCTGATTAGCGCATTATTCACACTTAACTATACTTCAATCGGATTAAGCCATATTTGTATATCAGAACGCTAATGAATGCGAGTGTAGGTTTGCAATCTTTACCGTCACGATCCTGACATAGTTCCGCTTCGCTTTTACGTAATTCAGATCGGCATAACGGATCTTAACGCATCTGCCTCCGGTCCGAATGAAAAAAGCGTTGTGAATGGTTCATAGTAGCTAAATTAGGTTTTAGGGGAACTTATATTTCTAGCGGATCAAGTCACCAGCCCCCCGCCTCTATATAAGACAGTTAAAAAGGCAAAAGAGGACTATTGGTCAGTTCTTTTTTTTAAAAGCCTCAAGCCAACTTCAAAAGATTAATGCGTTTTAATCCTACATCTATTAGTATAGCTATAAAAGTTAACAGGTACTTACACTCTCTTAAAATACTAAATTAGTGGCAAACTTTAAACTAAAGATTTACAGCATAAAAAACCGCCCCGAAGAGTGGTCTGATAAATGATTCGAAAAATTTGCTACTTATTTACTTTAATTTTCCTGCAAGGTAATAAGGTCTCAGGATGAACTAATTTTTTTCCGTCTGAAATACTAATATATAAGTGTTCGCCTTCCTTAAGTCGCCCCAACTGCTGCCCTCTGTGAATATTCTGCCCAACAAAGCATTCAGAAGTAAATATGTTTTCATACATATAGGTATAGCCTAAAGACACTATCCGAATGTAAATTCTGCCGGTATGCAAAGTATCAACGGAAGCAACAGCGCCAGATGAGGCACTATACACTGTTGTTCTTTTGCTTTTGATTTCAGCTCGAGGAATTAATTTACCTCCCATTGTTTCATAAGAATTATCAATTAAAATCTTACCCTTAAACATGGGGCAGGAGCAATCATTATTCTGCGAAAATCCTTTTTTAAAAGGGAAACTTATGAATAGTACGCAAATTCCCAATGTTTGCAATACTATTTTAAAATTATTGGTCTGCACCAATAGGTAAATTTAAAAGCATGATTAATAATACAAGCAAAGCTGCCTTATGCCCTTCTTTCTCTTCCTTTCTGTCATCATAATTTATTGTATGCTTGGTTTTTTCATACTTCTTGGTTGCTGGAAAATCCAATGCAATACCCGTGGTTGATGATGACTGATACGGAATCACCTTCCTTTTGTACTTGCGGTTTACCTTGAATTGTGAGTAGTGGGACAAGGTGTTCCAGAGAGGCACATGAAGGATGTAACGCAGAAATATCTATTACGGGGTCCTGAGCATGACAAATGGCCGTTACCAGGAACAATTGAATTACCACCACTATTTTTTTCATTCTTACCACTTTTTATTGGTCAGGGATTGACTTTACCAAGTTTATAAGTATTTAAAACATTGCAGTAAAATGCATTCCCGGATTCATGTTAAATGATATTACAATACCCATCCGGTACGGTTAAAAAGTGAACGATTGGCATTTACTAATTTTAGTCATTTTTTCCATTTACTGTAAATTCAACGTACAAGTTTCCTTTTTCCCTTTTATATGATTCTTTAAATACCTTGGTCTCTTTCTCACTCATTTTCTTTTGAGCAGCCTTTATCTTTTCAGGCAACGGTACTTTCCCCTTAAAATCATAGAACAGATCACTATCCTTAGAGATCATTACACGCCCCTTGGTTTTGGCAAGCAGTTCCTGGAGCATCTCCCTGTTGGGCATGGTGTTCTTCCAGGCAGGAGCGATGGCATCGTAGTTCAGGGTGGCCATGGCCGCCAGGTCCTTATGCTCCATCATATTAAGGCCCAGCCGCTGTGCGGTGCCATTATGACTCATGTGATGGGCAACCTTGTAGAATACAGTTCTTCGCAAAAGGTCTTCAGTGAAATGAATACCGGTCGTTTCAGGTTTTACTCCCTTCCAGGGTATTTTATGCCAACTCGACCAGCTGCCATATTCCGCATCGCCTGGAAAGAGCATCACCCGTTTGGAATCTTCAAACTCGATCGCAAGTGCGAGGCTTAAATTATTTGTGAGACTGTTGATACGGAGTGCCAGGTTTCCGGCACTGAAAAGCCAGTCATCATCAATCTTGCGCCAAGCATCGCTTTTCTCATTGTATAATTTTTTCGTTTCACCGGTGCTAGTCTCGTATTCACGTTCAAAAGGTAGTATGCCGTCAGCATCCGGACCATTACCCATTTTTAAAACGGATGCAGCAAAGGCATCTGTACCTTTCAGCTCATTGTTATGGGTGTAACTCTCCCCTTTTCCCCCGCCTTCCGATTCCACGGTCTCCCATTTCTCAGGTGGACCCAGCACATAGATCTTTATTCCTTTTGCACCCGGAATGTCCTCCATAATATCACCAGGGTAGAAATATTCAATATTGTTTTTAGCAATTTCTTTCTTCACAACTTTCATTCCTTCCAGCATTCCTTTGTATACTTTGGCCGCGCCGTTCACGTGTAAGTTGGCGAAAGCGCTGAGTGATTCTGAAAAATTCTTCCGGGCCCCAAGGATACTCATTCCGTTCATTTCCTGGCTGAGCGTCGCTTTCATCGCAGGGTTATTTACCGCTTTCTGCAGCTTTTCTGCGGCTAGGGCGAGGGCTTTTTTCTTTTCTCCGTGCTCGGTTTTCCATCGCTTGACCTTGGAAAGGCTGTCATTCTCTGACCAGCCCATCCAGATTTTACCGACTTTAAAATCCTTAGTGAACAGATCCCTGCAGGTTTCGAATACCGAAACGTGATCCAGGTGCTCGTGGGTAATGACGAGTACGTCCACTTCATTGGCCACGTATTTCTTCAGGTCAGTGATGTATGGTCGGAGATGGGCCTGTGATCCGCTCCATACACCACAATCAATCATGATCTTGAAAGATTCCTGTGTGCCGGAAAACAGTTTGATGATAAAACAGTCGCCGGTACCCATGCAGTACATGCGGACGGTGGCGTGGGTGATCTTACCAGTATGTGCAGCATTTGCCATGTTGAATTTTTTAGTGGTGCAGGAATGCGAAGGGTTCGTTGAAATTGTTATGAAGGCCATTGCCGAAATAAAGATTGTACTCCGATAAATGCATCACGCCGTCTTCCCGTTGAAATTGGAACTGCTGGATGGCGCGCTCTTCATCAATCCGGTACTGCCCCTGTTTAATCTTACCGAGATCCAGCAAAGGTTTGGATACGGCATACTTTAATTCAAGTGTATCAAGATCAAAGATCATCGTACAGCCTCCGTAAAGCCAAAACTGATTATCCTTAAGCTCTTTCAATTTCATCGGATCAAAATGTTTCACCTTTCCTTCTGTATCTACTTCAACACCGCTTCGCTGGACGAGGGAGAAGATGATCTGGTTCACTAGGTTTCCCTGAGGTCCAACCCTCGACACCACGCGCAGGTTCTGGACCTGGAAGGAAGGACCATGCTGCTTGTCTTTGTATGTTTCAGATGTGCGTACGCCTAAATGGTGCCAGTTGTTATTGAACACCAGACCCGTGAGCTGCTCGAATTCGCGGCTGTCTGAGAATTTAAAAGTAATCCGGCTATGTAGCCCCAGTATCTCCGTATTCTTGTTATAAACTTTTCCGCCAATATAGTCTTTGGAGATACGGTAAATCTCCTTGCGGTCCGTTTCGTAGAAGACTGCGTTACGATACTCCCGAAGAAACTTCACGATGATCTCAAAGAGTTCTTTGGTGGACTTGGAAACAAATTGCTGTGGGGTCAGCCCCAGACTCTCCACACTAAAAGTCTTCAACCCTTTCGGGTAAATACCCCTGCGCCTGAATGCTTCAATGAATGCCAACCGGTATTCACGGCTATCATTGGAAACAAGATCAGCATCAGCTGTTATGATAGCCCTCAGATAGTCTCCGAAAGTAATATCAACCGGCGGACAGTAATCCAGCGCACGGATACACATATGCAGCACATGACTCGCGGATTTTGAGGCTTCCGTCGCTAGCCTGTTCACGAGGTCGGGGTGCAATTCACCCTGCGGCAATACGCAGGTGCCGCCGGTGGCGATTCGCAGGAGATCTTTTACCCGGCTCTTATAGATTGTGATAAAGGCTTCGAATACTGCGGAAACAAGGACTGATCCACGCTGGTGTGGTTCCATTTCCTTATTGTACTCATCCCCTTTTGGCGCATAAGCCTTCCATTCTTTTGTTTTTGGGTCAATCGTACCGATCGCATCTCGCAGGGAGCCATAATTACCGATGGCACTGCCGAATTCCTGTGCAAGTTGACCGAGCAGGTTCTGAGCGGCGAGGTCTCCTCTTGTTTGGGCGATCTGGTGTTTGAGGACTTCGGGGAATGTGAAATGCTGGAAAAGGGCAACAATGTCTGCGAAAGCTTCATGGAATGCCAGTACGTCAGGGTTCGATGCCTCCGAATAAGCAGGGTACATACCATCGAGTATCGCATGGGTTACTTCGTGCGCGATGATATCATGGCTGAGACAGGTGAACACATATGAATCGGGCATATGCAGCACACTGCTTACAGGGTTTGATTCAAAGTACCCGAATAACAACGCTTTCTTCTGAGGGCTATAATAAGCATTGGCGTCGCGCAGCGCGTGCGGGTAGATCCGCAGACGGGGTACATACTCTTCGTATGCTGGTCCGCTCACCCGTCTTGAGGCCCAGATCACTTTTCTTCCCAGCGCCGACTCAAAATTCTTTATCGTGGTCATCACAACTGCATAGACCATTTGCTGGTGGAATTGGGGATTAGTCTCCGAGGGCTCCAGACCATCCTGCGCTAAAATATTGGTATCATTCAGGTCAACCGGTTTATAATATTTCCTGGTCGTGGGGTCGAAATCCACGATCTCTAAATACTCACCTACTGGTCCTTTCCCCAGATTCTTTTCCCAAGGCACTTTATAGACCATGTTGTTGATAAAGGCGGTCTCCACGCTTAGGGAAAGTGAGGGGTCGAATGCATAGCCACGGAGTTTTCGGAATGGTGGTTTAGACTCTTTCATAGACTTAGTTGACGATTAATGGACAGTATAATTTTATTTGTATTTCAGTTAATGCTTGCGCCTGTTTCATCAGACAATCCACCTGCGATTTACTTAACGCGGTCAGATTGGTGCCGACGCCCCGGGCGATTTTCTTTTCCTCATCGGTGGGCTTGTCAATGCTAGCATAGCCGGTTCTTGCTTTTAAATAATCAGTGATTACCTCTTCATATTGTTTGGGGTCTGCGACCCATTCTGGTTTGAGTGCATGGGCGGCGATGACGGCCGGGGTGATCTGACCGGATATCAGATTGCGCACGAAGCCCGGGATACAGTTCTCCACATCCCAGCCAAGGGATAAATAGGCGATCTGCCGCTGCGCAGTAGCGGCGTTATTATAAACGTCCTGTACCATCTGAGATTTTTTGATACGGGACATGAACAGGTTGACAGTGGCGGATAACAGGGTGATCGCGTTAGAGAACTTCACTTCACCGGATCCGCCTGTGCCTGCATCGCTCGTGATGACGGTGTCACAGGCATACTGTCCCGACTGGGTTATTTTATGAATGCCCTGGTTATCGTAGACCCCGCCGTCCACGAGGATTGGGTGGACACGGTTCGCGTCTTCAGGGTTAGTAAAGAATTTTTTTGAGATATGGATGGGGGTGAAAGCACCGGGCACGCAGCTCGAGGCCATGACGGCTCTTGCGACGGGGAAACAGTCTGATTTAAAGCTGATGCTGGGGGTCATGTACTGATAAGTGGAATCCTGCATTCGGTTCTTCGAAAAGATGAAAGGCCTTGCCGTTTGCATGTTCGTTGAACCGACGACCAAAACGGGGCTGTCGGGCAGGTCTCCGAGCGATTTACCGTGATAGAAAAATTCATCATAGATCTTTTCAATCCGATTGCTGACGGGGAAAATGTAAAACTGGAATTTTAAAAAAAGGATGATGAATAAGACTAAAGCCCCGAGTACGAGCCATGGCTTCCCGGAAAATAAGAAATAGAGGGTAAGGGCCGGGAATCCAAGGACAAAAAGAGCCGCCTGGAACGTAGTCCATGAAAGCAGGACTTTTCTGATTACATTTTTGGTCTGTAATTTTGAGTAGAGGCTTTTTTCAAAACTGTCAAAATCATCCTTATTCAGACAGTAGTAGGCGCCGGTGATGGAGCCGCCGGAAATGGTGGAGATAACGCTGGCCTTATCCAGTATCTGCATTTCCTGAAGCTTCTTCAGGGTTCCCAGGTGAAAGGCCGTGGCTCTGTATCCGCCACCTGAGAGGGCGATACCAATCCTTGAGGAACTGGACATAGTGGCTTAATGGTTTTTGGTTCAAAAGGGAAGTTCGGATTTTTGTTGGATTTTACACCCGTATTTATACCTGCTTAGAATAAGTATTCCGAAAATATTATTAAGTCGTAATCGCAAAATTTAGTCATTTCATATAATAATTCCGAGATAAAATAGAGTCCTTAGTATAATTTGGGAGAAGTAGAGGGTAATAGTATTCCAATTACTTATTATCTAGCATCTCAAACTTTAAATTTCATCATCTCCTCAATATCCCTCACATCATAAAACATTATCCCCCCCACCTTCGAAAACTTCAACTGGCCGCTGTCCCGCAAATGCTGCAGCGTACCATGAGAAATCTTCAGCAGTTTCCTCACTTCATGCGACTTCAGCCAGGGTCGCTGGGGAAGCGTCGGCTGATTAGCAGATAGTTTCTTGATTTCCCGTAGTAGCTCCAACTTTAATTGCTGCAAATCAGCAACAGTTGCCGGTCGCCCGGGATCATTCACAATTCCCATCTTTCACATTTTTCAATCCCACAATTTCAGTATCCAAAGCAACCAACCCCACCATACTCCGCCCCGGCGTATAACTCGGCCGGTAATCAATATAGCCGTACTGATGCAGTTCCTTTAAGCACCGGTTGAGTGTGACGGGGGAACAGATCTTGGCCTTTTGCATCACGATGGTACGCTGCAGGTAAAAAGGAATGGAAAGCCTATGCCCGGCCTCATGGAGCAGGGCAAAGTAAAGGCTGATATGGGTTGGGCTGATCCGGTTATCAGCACCGGCTTTCCGGTAAAACAACGTTTGCCAGTCAGCCCAACCCAGCATTTATATACCCAGACCTTTTTTATTGGAACTGCGTTTCTTAGTTACAAGGCCGTTATCCTCACCGGCATTCCCACCATTGACCTTCCGGCCTTTACCCTGCTTTTTTTCGGGCTGGTCCTCCTTTCCCAGCTCCTGATCCTTACTTTTACTCTGTTCTTTGCCCTCTTTTAATTCAGGTTTGTTCATCAGTTCCTGCCGCTGTTCCTGGTCCAGGCGTTGAAATTTACTGTTGTACAGGTTGATGGTTTTGAATTGCGGGTTGGCTTCAATAAAGATCTTCTCATCCTTACCGGAAACCTGCATGGTCACCATCTGCACATTTCCTTTCTCCAGCGAGCGGATCAATTTGTCCATGTCTTCTTTCTGCTGCATCTCCTTAATAGGATAATAACTTAAGGCCTCCTTCAGGTCGTAGCCATAGTTCTGGTGGAATTGCTTCCTTTCAAAATTGCCATTCTTATCCTTTGCAGAAAAATCCAGTTGAATCCAGGCCTGGTATTTTTCCTGGTCTTTGCTCGTTAGCTCCTTGTGCACGGCACGGCCGTTAAGCAGGTTATAAGCTTCTTTCAGCGTAACACCCCATCCGTTATTAATGTAAAAGGTCTGGGCAATGGTTTCATCCATTTCATTTTTCAGGCGGGTATCGTACTTATTGAAAAAGTACAGATCGGATTCATTGGATTTTTTGAAATAAAGCGTAGCCTCCATTTCCCGCTTATTGACTTCCGTCTTAAACGCCAGGGTAAATTCGGCCTGCCCTGCTTTAAGGGCGGTTTCCAGTTCCGGCCCCAGCGTCTCGCCAAAGCCGTGATTCCTGATATTGGATTTCAGGTAATCAAGATTTCGTTCATTCATAAGGTCATATTTAATTGTTAGAAAATCTTCTTTGTAGGTTTCCATCGGATGTCCCTCCCAATAAATAGCAGCCAGTTGCAGGGCAGCTTCAGGGTCCCTGTTATAAAGGTTCTCCCATTCAACAAGCAATGTTTCCATACGGGCCAGTTCATCTTTCTCTTGTTCGGTACTGGCTTCTATCGAATCATGTAGCGGATCATAGCGGGCTTCAGTCCAGTCAAAGGATTGGAACAGATGCTCCAGTTCCTTTTGCGTCAGGTTGAAATGAATATCCT
>JANRLV010000035.1:0-7153 GCA_033762195.1 Chitinophagaceae bacterium
AAGAACACAAAGGGTGCACGAAGGACACGAAGGGTGCACGAAGGACACAAAGGAGACACAAAGGGGGCACAAAGGATTCCCCCTATTTTTGCAGAAATAGTCATACCATTTCCACCAACACCGACATACTATCCTCTCCCATTGAATTCCTCAAAGGCGTAGGCCCTCAAAAAGGGGACCTGCTCAAAAAGGAGCTCGGTATTTACACTTTTGGCGACCTGCTGGAGCATTATCCCCTGCGGCATATTGATAAAACCAAAGTAGTAGCCATCAAGGACCTGGTACCTGCCATGGAATTTGTGCAGGTCAAAGGCAAGTTGTTACTGGTGGATATGGTAGGAGATAAACGCAGCAAACGGATGGTGGCGCAACTCCGGGATGAGACCGATTATCTGGAGCTGACCTGGTTTCAGGGTATAACCTATATCCAGAAATACCTGGAAATAGGCAAGACCTATCTCGTATATGGACGGTTGAGTTTCTTCCAGGGTAAACCACAAATTGTACACCCCGAAATGGAGGTTTACACGGGTGAGGGTGACCAGGTAAAATCCTATCTGGAGCCTGTTTACCCGAGTACGGAAAAACTCAAGGTTCGAAATCTGGGCGGACGGCAAATCGGAAAACTAACAGCGCTGGTCATTCAAATGCTCCGCGAAGAACATTTTCCGGAAAACCTGCCGGCCCCATTAGTGGAAAAGCTAAAATTGATCGGCCGCTTTCGTGCCCATACCCAGGTCCATTTTCCAGATAATCCGGCTTCTTATAATCTTGCGATACAGCGGATCAAGTTTGAAGAACTTTTCATGGCGCAGATCCGATGGGGAATGATCCGTGCCGGAAGACACCGGCACTCCAAAGGGGTGGTCTTTGAAAAAGTAGGTGATCTTTTCAATGGCTTTTATAATAACCACTTGCCTTTCCCACTCACCAATGCGCAAAAAAGAGTGATCCGGGAGATCCGCACCGATACGGCGAAGGGTCACCAAATGAACCGCCTTTTGCAAGGAGATGTAGGAAGTGGCAAGACCATCGTGGCCTTACTCATCATGTTATTGGCGGCGGACAACGGCTACCAAAGCTGTTTGATGGCTCCCACGGAGATACTTGCCCGGCAGCATTTGCAGAATTTACAGGAGCTGGTCAAAGAACTTCCTGTGGGCATTGAATTGCTGACAGGTTCCACCAAAAAAGCGGAACGTAACCGGATACTGGCTTCCATCGCGGATGGTACAACGCATATATTGATCGGTACGCATGCCGTGATTGAAGAAGCAGTACAATTCAGCAACCTGGGTCTAGCCATCATTGACGAACAACATCGGTTTGGTGTGGCCCAGCGTGCCCGGTTATGGGAGAAAGGCGATACGCCGCCCCATGTACTCGTCATGACCGCCACCCCGATTCCCCGCACCCTGGCGATGACCGCTTATGGTGATCTTGATTATAGTGTGATCAATGAAATGCCCCCGGGGCGGCAACCCATCATTACACATCATCGTTTTGAAGATGCACGGCCAGCGGTCATGGATTTTATCAAAGCAGAGATAGCAAAAGGCCGACAGGCCTATATCATATTTCCCCTGATTGAGGAAAGTCCAAAACTCGACCTGGAGAACCTGATGAAGGGGTATGAAAATGTAAAAGCCTATTTCCCGGAACCCAAATACTGGATCAGCATGGTCCATGGCCGGCAACCGGCTGTGCAAAAACAACAGAACATGCATCGTTTTGTTACGGGCGATACGCAAATCATGGTTTCCACCACCGTGATTGAAGTGGGGGTGAATGTGCCCAATGCATCGGTGATGGTGATCGAAAGCGCTGAACGTTTTGGGCTTTCCCAATTGCACCAGCTTCGGGGAAGGGTAGGGCGAGGATCGGAGAAAAGCTATTGTATCCTGATCACCGGAAAATCCATCGGCCGCGATACCCGCGAACGGATGGAAATCATGACCAGTACCAATGATGGCTTTGTGATCGCCGAAAAGGACCTGGACCTAAGGGGACCGGGTGATATTGAAGGAACCCGGCAAAGCGGTGAATTAAACTTTAAGCTGGCGAATATAGTCCAAGACCGGGCCTTGCTGGAAACAGCCAGAAATCTGGCCATGTCCATCCTGGAAAAGGACCCGGAACTGAATTCGGCCGAAAATTTGATGATAAAGAGATACTTGCAGTCGCAAAAACGCAAAACGGCCTGGAGCCGTATATCTTAACAGAAGATTTGAACTTTTGTGCCTGTTTTGAGTTAAATTACTTTAAAGTACCACGCTTGAACCGCTTAACCTATACGATCCTTCTGCTTGCCCTATTTTCCGTATCCGAGGCCCAAACCGGGACCATTGAATTCGTGGAAAATAAGGGACAATGGGATAGCAGGGTCAAGTTCATGGGTGATTTCCCCGCCGGGGCCTTTTTTATCCGCGACCAGGGTTTTACCGTTCTCCAATACAATGTCCAGGATTATGAAAACATGACCGACCGGATGCATGGGCATTCGGATGAGATCGTAGGAGGACGACGTCCGACCATCAATGATCCCTTTCACCTGCGCGGCCACTCCTATAATGTCAACTTTCTGGGTACTGCCAAATCACCCCGAATAGTCCCGGATAAAGCGCTTCCAACCTACAACAATTATATACTCGGGAATGATCCCGCCAAATGGGCCGGGGAATGTAAGATCTACCAGGGTATCACGATCGAGGAACTCTATCCCGGTATTGACCTGCGGTATTATACACAGGAAGGTTTCCTGAAGTATGACCTCATCGTAAAACCCGGAGCCGATATCAGCCGCATAGCAATGAAATATGAAGGGGCCGATAAACTGGAGATACGCAACAAAGAATTACTGATCTCTACTTCGGTAGGCCTGCACAAAGAACTCGATCCCTTTACCTATCAATATGTGAACGGAGCCCGTAGCCGTGTCAATGCCAAATTTGTATTGAAAGGTGATGAGGTAAGGTTTGATATCAAAAATTATGATAAGACGCAAACCCTGATCATCGACCCCACCCGCATATTCTGTTCTTTCTCCGGCAGTACCGCTTCCAACTGGGGTTTTACTGCCACCTATGATGCAGGCGGAAATTTTTATGGAGGCGGATTTGTATTTAATTCAGGGTTCCCTGTTTCACCGGGTGCTTTTGATGTTACCTACAATGGAGGCAGCGGAAACCAACCCCTTGATATCGCCATTATCAAACTTTCTCCCAATGGGGCCAATCGCATTTATGCCACCTATATTGGTGGTTTGGGAAATGAACAACCTCATAGCCTGATCGTAGATGGCGCGGGGAACCTTGTTATTGCCGGGCGGTCAAATTCCGGTGATTATCCCGGGACAGGGCCCAATAGTGGATTGATTGGATCAGGAGGCGATTTTGATATCATTGTTACCAAACTCAATGCTGCTGGTTCTGCCCTTATCGGTTCCAAACGGATCGGGGGTTCAGCCGATGATGGCGTGAATATATCCGCCACGCGATCGGAAAATTTATTACAACAGAATTATGGCGATGATGGAAGAAGTGAAGTCGTGTTGGATGGTGCCGGTTTTGTGTATGTTGTTTCTTCCACTCGGTCCATGGGTTCAAGTACGGCTACACAGAACTTTCCAGCCACCGCGGGTGCCTTTCAAACAACCGCTGGGGGAGGAAGGCAGGATGGGGTTGTATTGAAATTTGATCCCAACATTTCAACCTTGCAATTTGCCAGTTACCTGGGCGGCGCAGAGGAGGATGCCTGTTATGTATTGGCCATTGGGCCCGGTAGCAATATATATGTCGCTGGGGGTACCCGAAGCCCCGAGTCCAGTTTCCCGGGAAATAAAGCCGGGACCATTCATCCCACCTTTCAGGGAAATATTGATGGGTTTGTATCCATTGTTTCCAATGACGGGTCAGCGATCCTACGAACGACCTATCTGGGCACTTCAGCGATAGATCAGGTCTATGGTATTCAATTTGACAATAACGGATTCCCGTACGTCATGGGACAAACCGGTGGCAACTGGCCCATTACATCTAATGTGGGTTATAGTGTAGCCGGTGCCCCTCAGTTCATCGCCAAACTTCAACCCGATCTGTCCGCCTATGTGTATTCCACCCGGTTTGGTAAACCCGCTGCAATACCCAATATTTCTCCTGTAGCTTTTCTGGTGGACAATTGTGAGAACGTATATGTATCCGGTTGGGGTGGGGTGATCTCTGCCTTTCCTTCTTCCGGTACGTTTAATATGCCGACTACCCCTGATGCCTTTAAAAGCCAGGGTGACCCCATGGGGGATTTTTACTTTTTTGTTTTGCAAAAAAATGCAGCCACCATGTTATATGGTAGCTTCTATGGACAACAAGGTGGTGCCTATCCCGATCATGTGGATGGAGGTACCAGCCGCTTTGATCGGCAAGGGGTCATCTACCAGGCCATGTGTGCCAACTGTGGTGGCGGCACTTTCCCGGTATCTCCCGGTGTATGGGGACCCGCCAACCTGGCTACAGCCTCGGGCAATGGAGGTTGTAACCTCGCCATGCTCAAAATGAATTTTAATTTTTCCGGTGTGGATGCAGGCCCTCAGTCCTCCATCAACGGCGTTATCCGCGATACGGCTGGTTGTGTTCCCTTGACCGTTGACTTTACCGATACGGTCGCCAATGCCGTGACCTATATCTGGAATTTTGGTGATGGTTCACCCGATGTAACCACCACCATACCTTCTTCTTCTCATACGTACAATACCACTGGTTTATTCCGTGTTCGATTGATTGCCGAGGATTCCAATACCTGCAATATCCGTGATACAGCTTATTTGAATATCCGGGTAGGTGACCTGGAGGCTGACCTGGATTTCATTCCCGTTAAACTCGATCCCTGCGATTCGCTCAAATACCGCTTTGATAATTTATCGATCGCTCCGGGGGCATTGCCTTTTTCTTCCAAAGCATTTCGCTGGGATTTTGGCGATGGGACTATCATTGACTCGGTAGGCTTTGGACCTGTGTTTCATAATTACGCCAATCCCGGAACCTATATCATCAAATTACTATTGCTGGATACAGGGTATTGTAATTCTCCCGACAGCGCCGTTCGAGGCATCAGCATTGCCCCCAATGTGGAAGCCCAATTTGAGACACCCGCTACCGGATGTGTGCCCTATCTTGCCAGCTTTACAAATACCTCGATCGCCGGACAATCCTTTGAATGGGATTTTGGTGATGGAGCCACTTCCACCTTACAGAACCCGACCCATTTGTATGCCAATGCCGGAACTTATACCATTCGCCTGATCGCAATCGATCCCAATACCTGTAATATTCGCGATACGATATTCAAGTCCATTACGGTATTCAATAACCCGGTATCTAATTTCACTACGGCCCCTATTCCGCCCATTGAGAATACGCCCACTACATTCACCAACCTTGCTTCGTCAGATGCGGTGAGTTTCAAATGGCTTTTTGGTGACGGGGATAGCCTGGTGACCACTTCAAGACTGGCCGTTCTTCATCAATATGTAGCCACCGGCACCTACAATGCCTGTCTGATTGCGATCAATAGTAACGGTTGTGCCGATACGCTCTGCCAGCCCGTAGAAGCCATTGTATTGGCCCAGGTGGATGTACCCAATGCCTTTACGCCGAACAGCAACGATATTAACAATAAGATCCTGGTACGCGGTTTTGGAATTGTTAAAATGAAATTCTCGATCTATAACCGTTGGGGGCAGAAAGTATTTGAATCCAGTTCCCTTACCACAGGGTGGGATGGCCGGTTCAAAGGGGTGTTGCAACCCATGGATGTGTATGCCTATACCCTCGATGTGGAATTTTTTGACGGAACCAGGACAACCAAAAAGGGTGATATTACGTTGATTCGTTAGGACACGAATTGGGAGGTTTGAGAATTTCAAAATGGTTGGTAAAATATAAATGAAGTTGAGTAGAACGATATGGTTGATTTTGTTTGTTGCCGGGTTTGCGGTGAGCGGTCGGGGTCAGGATCTGCATTTTTCGCAGTTCATGAATTCGCCCTTGTCCACCAATCCGGCCAACACTGGGTTTATTCCGGATGGGGATTACCGTTTGGGGGTAAATTACCGCAATCAGTGGTCAGCCATCATGACCCTGCCCTATAAGACGATGAGTGCTTTTGGCGATGTGCAGTTGATGAAGAACCAGATTGAAACAGGCTGGTTGGGTGCGGGGATGTTGATATTGCATGATGTGGCCGGTAGTGGCAATCTTACCTCCTCTAAAGTGTATGGTTCTGTCGCCTATCATCAAATGCTCGGCTATTCAAGTCTATTGTCAGCAGGCTTCAATGTGGGTTGGGCCGGGAAGCGGATCAATACCACCAATCTGAAATTCCCCGATCAGTTTGACGGAAAATTCTTTGATAATAAACTCCCTACCGCAGTACAGCTTGATAATACCAGTGTCAATTATCTTGACCTGCAACTGGGTTTGAATTATGCTTATTTCCCCACAGAGGCCATTTATGTCAATGCCGGCTATTCGGCCATGCATGTCAACCGCGCAAGGGAATCATTCTTTAATGCAACGGCCGGGGTGGATAACCGGATCTCCGTACGGCACAATGCTTTTGTGAATGCCAGTTTTATGCTGAATGACCAGTGGATACTCAATCCGAATATTTATTTCAGCACCCAGGCCCGTGCCAGTGAGATCGTAGGGGGATTGAATGCGCAATACAACCTTTCCGGTGATGGCGAACAACAACTGATCGGCGGAGTCTATTACCGTCACCAGGATGCCGTGATACCGATGATCGGAATTCAATGGAAGGATATCCGGGCCACCTTTACCTACGATGCCACCATATCTACACTAAAAAATTACAACAATACACGCGGGGCATTTGAATTCTCCCTGATCAAACAGGGTGTGTTGAATAGCTTTAGTGGGGGTGAGAAAAGGAGTTTCAAGTGCCCTTCATTTCGTCTTTGACCAGGATTCTGGGATTTAAGGATGGAAAGGATGGGAATATGGGCTTTGATTGAATGGATTTTCTATGATTTAGAGGATAGTGTTTTCAAGGACTGGGAAGGGAAAAAAACGATTTTTTGCGAGGATAGTTTTGCTGACCATTGCCGTTTTGGGTGGAAATTGTGATTTTTTTATGCAGT
>JANRLV010000036.1:0-20975 GCA_033762195.1 Chitinophagaceae bacterium
AGGAGATCCGGTCGATCCTGGGCAGTGAAATGCAGGTATTGCCCCTGAAGGAAGCGGGTATCGACATTGATATCCCCGAGCCATTTGATACGCTTGAGGAAAATGCGCGGACCAAGGCCCAAACGATCCATGGAATGACCGGCAAGGATTGTTTTAGTGAGGACACCGGCCTGGAAGTGGAAGCCCTGAATGGGGAACCCGGTGTAAAAAGTGCCCGCTATGCAGGTGATGGCCGCTCCTTCGAAGACAATATCACCAAACTCCTTCAAAACCTTGCCCCCCACCTAAACCGAAAGGCAAGGTTCAGAACCGTTATTTCACTTATTTTAGCGGGGCAGTTGTATGAGTTTGAAGGGGTTTGCCCAGGTCAGATATTAAACAGCCCGCAGGGCTCAGGTGGCTTTGGTTATGACCCTGTCTTTGTACCAGACGGTGATACCCGTAGTTTCGCCGAAATGACCCTCGAAGAAAAGAACCGATACAGCCACCGAAAAATAGCGACCGCCAAACTGGTCGCATTTTTGCAAACCAAAATGAAATCCTAAGAATTTGGCGGATGCAGGCAACCATATTTTGACCGAAAGCGACTTAATCAGGGGTTGTATCGCCGGTGAGCGCAGGATGCAGGAGGAACTCTACAAACGCTTTTCCTCAAAAATGTATGCCGTTTGTCTGCGATATGCCTCGAACAGCGACGATGCCCAGGATGTATTACAGGACGGCTTTGTCAAGATCTTTAAGAACCTGGAAAAATTCAGGGGGGAGGGTTCCTTCGAAGGCTGGATCCGACGAATCTTTGTCAATACCGCTATCGAACACCTCCGCCGAAAGACCCAGATGATCTCCATCGGTGAAAAGGAAGAACGCTCGATCCCGCTTCCGGAAAAGAACGCGCTTGATAACCTGGCCGAAAAAGATATTCTGGCCCTGATCCAGCAACTATCGCCCGGATACCGCACTGTTTTCAACATGTATGTGATAGAAGGCTACACACACAAGGATATTGGTGAGATACTGGGTATAAGCGAAGGAACCAGTAAATCGCAATTGGCCCGGGCCAGGGTCATCCTGCAGAATATGGTCAAAGAACATTTATATAAAAAAAATGGATAGTCAGATCAGAAATAAAATGGTTGATTTCGAGGTGCCTCCTCCGGCTGGTACCTGGGAAAAACTGTCTGATCGCCTCGATGAATGGCAGCATGACCGCTTCATGGCCACGAAAATGGAATCCATTGCCATTGATCCCCCTCCCCCTGCCTGGGATAATATCTTAGCCAGGTTAGAGGAAGCAACGCCTGATAAAGGATTAGTCAGGACAATGCCCCTGCGCAGATGGTTGGTGGCCGCATCCCTTATTGGGATATTGGCTGTTTCGGCCTATCTGCTACTCAACCCAAAAAACAATGGAGCGAGTGAAAGTTCAGTGGTACAAACACCGGTGAACCCCACTCCAGAAAACAATACGGTACAACCTGCCTTGGAAAACAATAGCGCCACAATGACCACCCTGGATAACCAATCCACCAGTTCGTTGTTGGCCAGTATGTCAACCTCCCTTGTAAGAAAAGCGCGACGCGCCATGATGGCGATCGAGTCAATGCCGGAGGAAGATTCCAGGCGCTCACAAACTTCAGAAAAAGCCCATCATCAAACGGCAAGTAATGGCCTGGGGGTTATGGCCGCTTCCAACGCGGGTACAAACAGCGATCGCTATTACAACCTGTTGGATGAAAATGGCAACCTGGTCCGGGTATCCAAAAAACTCTCTTCTCTTGAATGTGTGATTAAAAATGGAATGGTGGTGCCACTGGATGATAAGACCGCAACCGGAGATGAGGATTGTACCGAGAAGGTTAAAGAATGGCATAAGATCATGAGTTCCGCCCCGGCGATCACTTCTCCTTTGGATCTTTTACAAGTACTGAGTTCAGGTAAATAAATTTTCATACAACCCCCTGTCATGGCTGGCCTACTCCCTGCATTTCCCTCCTCCTTTCCTTTTACAGCAATGATTCCCGTGCGTATCACCGATGTGAATTATGGAAACCATGTGGGCAATGATGCGGTGCTATCGCTGCTCCATGAAGCCCGGATGCAGTTTCTTTCGCATTATGGTTTTACAGAGTTGAATTGCGGCGGAGCGGGATTGATCATGCGCGATGTGGTGATCGAATTCAAAAAAGAGATCCATTACGGGCAATCCCTCCGGATCGATGTGGTGGCGTCCGATCTGTCTAAAGTATCCTTTGATCTCTACTACCGGATTCGCATTGGCGACACCGCAGCTCCCGCGGTACTCGCTAAAACAGGAATGGTTTGTTTTGATTATAGGGCAAAGAAAATAATGGCTGTGCCGGAAGTAGTTAAAACAGCTTTTGAAACCAACAACTGAATCCCCTTCTTTCCTTGGAGGAAAGCCCTTGACGGCTTGGTGCCGTTAACTCATTGTTTCATGGCACGGATCTCAGCTAACAGGCCGGTGGCCAGGTCGCTTTCCATCAAAACCAGTTCATTGTACTTCTTGATGGCTTCCTGTTTTTGCCCGGTCTGGGTATAACAGAGCCCGAGATAGTACATGGCCGTTTCAATACGGGGTCCTGGCAGGGTTTCAGTTTTCTTCAGGTAGGATATAGCGTCGGTGAAATTCTTTAGGGAATAGGCTGCATAGCCCAATTCGGAATAGGCCAGCCGGTCATCCGGGTCAAGGGACAACACCCGTTGCAGATAAGGTTGTGCCTGGGTATATTCTTTCAGTTCATTGTGGCACCAACCTGCCCAATAATGTGCTTTCTTGTTGTTGGGGTCGCGGGATATAACAGTACGGTACCAGGTGATGGCGGTACGTGAATCATTCTTTTTGTCGCGGTACACATCGGCCATACCGATGCGTGCCAGGAGATAATTTGAATCCTGGGCAAGCGCCTGACGAAATAAGCGTATTGCTTTATCGGCACTATCCAAATGATACCAGGCAAAACCTGTTTCGTAAAGAACCCTTTTGTTATCGGGAAGAAGACCTTCAGCGGTGCGGAGATGTTGGAGCGCCAGCGCGTATTGTCCCAATTCATTGTGGCACCAGGCAAGTTCCACATATCCGTCAGCCAACCTGGGATCCAATTGAACGGCACGCTGGTACTGGATCAGTGCTTCCTGGCAATTCCCTTCCCCTTTCAGCCTGTTCCCTGTTTCCAGGTATAAACGGGCGGAATCCTGCCCATACAGTACAGGGCACGCAACTAACAGGATTACAAGCGAGTAGAGGATCCTCATTTTAAAGCCAACAAATTAAATCAAATTATTCCAGATTTTCCAGCTTTCCTCCGCTTGGTGGATCAGCATGTCAAACCCATTTTGGGTAGTGGCCCCCTTCTCCATCCCGTATTGAAGGAAACGGGTGGTTTCAGGATTGTAGATAAGATCGAAAAGGAAATGGTTGCTTTCTACAGCATTAAAATCGATTGGGGGGCATTCATCCACCCGGGGGTACATACCCAGGGGGGTGGTATTGATGATCAGGCGGTGGGTGGCTATAAGGTCTGGGGTCAATTCAGCGTAACTAAGGGTTTCAGGAGGTTCAGGTCGCCGGGATACGGAAATAAAGGGGATGCCTCTCTTTTTTAGTACCCATTTGACCGCTTTGGCGGCGCCTCCGGTTCCTAAAACGAGGGCTTTGTCATGATGAGCCTGTAAACCACTCAGCAAGGAGCGTTCAAAACCGATGACATCGGTATTGTAACAGGTCTTGATGCCGTCTTCAATCCGGATACAATTACAGGCCCCGATCTCTTTGACCACTTCGTCCGTCCTGTCCAAAAAAGGGATCACGGCTTCCTTGTAAGGTATGGTCACATTGAGCCCGGACAGTCCTGGTGTAGCCAGTACTGCCGGCAACTCATCCATGGACGGGATGGAAAAATTCTGGTAGGTACAGCCCTGGATATTTTCCTGGCTGAACTTTTCGGAGAAATAACGTTGAGAGAATGAATGCGTGAGCGGATAGCCTATAAGTCCATAGACCTTCATCATGCTTCCTCTTTGTTCAGGTAAAGGTGGAAAGTATCTCCGCGCAATCCCAACCGCATGGCTTCCAGCGGCAGCATTTCGGATGGCGCGATATTTCCCAGGTTGACATTGCAACCGATCAATTCGATAAAATAAAGTTGTTGGGCTTTTTGGGGTGCCTCCCACATGATCTTCTCAGCGGGGATCTGGGTCAGGATCTCCTGTACCAGTCCTTCTCTTACTTCTCCACTTCCGCGATAGATACCGACATTACCGGCCTCACGTGCTTCGGCGATCACATAGCTGGAACCTGCATTGAGTTCGGCCCGCATCAATTCGATCCATTTGTAGGGAGGAATGATATGGGCTGCATCCTTACTGCCCACTTCGCTCAATACGGTTCCGTGTTTGGTGAGTTTCTCAATATATCCACATTTCTCAGCGTGGGGAATGGTGATGGAGCCATCGCTGACCTCCATATAGTCGATCCCGAATTCTTTACACACCGCGATATAATCTTCAAACTGGTTGCGGACCAGAAAGGCCTCAAAAAGGGTACCTCCAAAATAAACCGGGATATCGTACTTCTTGTACACTTTCAATTTCTCTTCGAGGTGAGGCGTCACAAAGGAAGTTCCAAAGCCTAATTTAACGACATCCACATGCGGGCTTGAAGCACTCATGAAGTTCTCGGCTTCCTGTACACTCAATCCTTTATCCATCACCATGGTGATCCCAGAAATACGTGGCTTCAGGTTCCTGTCCGGTATCTGTTTCAGCTTAAAGTTCATACGTCCAAATTAAGGTTGCTAGGGTTTCAAAACAGCGGCAAAAATAAGAAAGTACCGGCTTATGTACGGGTGATTTTTATCATCAGCAGAATGGGCAGACTTTACGCATTCTTTTTCTTGTACCGGGCGATCAGGTCAACCACTTGCTGGTTTTGCAGGATCATCGGGTTTAACTCCACAAAGCGCTTGAGTTTTTTAGCGTCCAATGACAAAGCCTGTTCCAGCCAGAGTAAACCTTCCTTGGTTTTGCCTGCCGCCAGTAAAAAGGCGCTTTTGTAGAATAAAAAGAGTGGCTTTTTGCCTGTGGCCACGAGTGCCGATTCTACCTGAACCAGCGCTTCATTGTAGAATTCGGCTTTAAACAGGCAGCGCAGGATCGCTTCCCATCCGGCCACATTGCGGGGCCGGGCACTCACCACCTGGGTCAAACTGGCAATAGATTCCTTGAACTGTCCCAGTTGCAAGCGACATTCACCCATCAGCAGATTGTAATCGGGTTGTTTGGGATGGATACGCAAGGCCGACTCCAATTGCCGCGCGGCCTGCTGAAACTGGCCTTCGTTGTAATAGGTATACGCGAGTTTGTAATATAGTTTGCTTTCATCAGGGTTCAGGTGCGAGGCTTTCCGGTAATAGAACCTGGCCTGTCCGTATTTGTGCATCTTATCATAACAGTGACCGATCGCTTCATAGATCAGGTCTTCCGGTTTAGATAATTCAATCACTTTTTCCAATACCTCAATGGCCTCTTTGTATTTGCGCAAGCGGATATAGGCATCTCCCATATTGCGATACGCATAATCAAATTTCTCCTCGATTGTAACGGCATATTGATAGGCATCAATGGCCTTTTCATACAACTTCAATCCCTGATAGGCGGCGGCCAGGTTGAACCAGGCCAATTCATTATAAGGGTATTCATCAATGATGATCTGATGCAGGCGAATGCTCTCTTCATTGCGCCCCGTGAAATCAGTCCAGAAACAGATCTTGTACAAGGCCTCTTCATTGTTGGCATCCTGTTCCAGGATCAGTTTCAGACAGTCAAATATCTTGTCGAATTCTTCGTAATCGTCATATACATCCGCAAGTTCAAATAATAGTTCAATTCTTTCCTGTCCATCAAAGAGGGATAATGCCTGTTCCAGGAGTTCGACCGCCCGCTCTGGTTGGTCAAGCGCGAGATAGGCATCCGTCTTAAGAATGTATAGGTTGATATCCATGCTATCGAGCAGGGAGGCCTTCTCGAGGATATCGAGCGACTCCCGGTATCGCCGGGAGGCCAAAAGTATATCAGCTTTCTTGATCAGGAGAATGGAGGAAAACGGGTATTGCTCAGCGCCCAGTTCGGCCGCCTCCAGGGCATTGTTCAACTCTTCCCGCTCATCAAAGTAGTCGATGATGCGCTCAAATGAATCTTCATCCAAAAATGAATGCGAACGGCCGTTCCTCAGGTTTTCATACTGTTTCAACAACTCCCTAAACTGCTCCCTGTCTTCTTGGTA
Organism: Chitinophagaceae bacterium; assembly: GCA_033762195.1. GTDB lineage: Bacteria > Bacteroidota > Bacteroidia > Chitinophagales > Chitinophagaceae > SpSt-398. The sequence goes on from JANRLV010000036.1 coordinate 6,302, forward strand.
TGGATGTTCTTTCATGAATATCAAAGGTTTATACAAGATACCCTTTTTCCGAAAAAAAAAGGCCTTTTTTTAGTAACATTTCCCCATTTCCAGCGTTAAATAAATACTAATATTCTGGATAGACGGTTTTTTTATCAATTCTTTTATTGTTAATTTTGTCCGCAATGATGAAGCAATCCTCCATACTGCGCAGAAAAGTGTTAACGGGTGTACTCGTTATCATTTCCGCTGCTGCCGCCTATGCCACACTGGGTGATGGAGGGGGTAAAGCCAAAAAGAGCACTTTACTGGCCAATCATTATTCCAAAGTAACACCGGGCAAATTCTCCTTAAAGTCGGGTTATCAGTACCGTGGCAGCCAGATCATTTCCCAAAAGACCCAGAATAACGTGATCTCCCTGAACTCTGTGATCACCTATCAAAAAGGGAATACCACCTATATCGTACCGCTTAAGACGAATACGAATACGGGTGATAAAGTTAAATTTTCGCTGGGTGTCCCCACATTGAATAAGTAATCCTTTTAATGTTTTGCTGGATGAATGGTAAGCGGCGATTTTTCGTCCCCCCTTATTGTGCGCCCAATTTCATGCTTTCCTCGTAGGTCATGACCCGGTAGCCACTTTTAGGCAGGTCAAATTTGGAAGCAGGCACAATATTGAAGCTGATCTTCGACACCGTGTACACTACCTTGATCTTCCCCAGACTTGACTCGTACTCCATGGCCAGGCCGTTGAGCCCCTTATTGGCATACTGAAAATCTTTGTTCTCGGGAATCAGATCAGGTGTGTAAAAAACGGTGAATTCGGAGCCATCTTTGAGTTTACCCACTGCCTTTTGGCATTTATATCCCAATATCTCCTTGTATTCTTCGAGATAGGTGAATTCCACCCCTTCGTATTTCTGATTGGATTCTTTCCAATTGGCTGCGGTCATCGTGATCATGTACTTGGTTTCCCCGTATTCTTTCAATACAGTGGCGTTACCTGTTCGTCCATCCACAATAGTGGATTGGGTACCCAGGGAGCTTACCAGCTCAGAACGGCTTTTATTGGCCTTTAGATAAACCACACTCAGGGCCCCGTCAAACATATCAGCGATCTTGGGATCCGCCTCACCGGTATTGATAACGATATCATACGAGATCGTACCCTCCGTGATCCTTTTTTGGGCGAAAGTGGTGACTGTAACAAGTACAGCCAGAAGGGAAAGACCGAATGAAACTACCTTTTTCATTTTATACGGGTTGGGTAATTAAGTTAGAGACGGTCTAAAATAGGAAAATGGTTGTATTTCCTACTTTTTACCTTTCTGTTGCATTTCCTTTAACTTTTTCTGCGATTCCTGCATCTGGTCAAATCGTTCCTGCCATTTGCTTTTCGCCTTTGGTTTCTTCCGGGTCTCCTCGATCTTGGCCAGGATCTTATCATGATTGATGATATAATTCTGGATCACAAACTGAAGTGCCAGCGTCACCAGGTTTGACACGGTATAATACCAGGTAAGCGCCGAAGGCAACTGGTTAAAGATAAACAACAGGAAGAACGGGAAGATATACGGCATGTACTTGAGCATGGGATTGCTCTGATCAGGCGTCATGCTCATGCTGTACAAAGAGATCAGGAAACTGGTGATCACCGCCGTAATGGTAAATAAACTCAGGTGGCTTCCCAGCAAGGGGATATTCACCCCAAACTTGATCACATCGTCAAAGGCGGAAAGGTCATTGGCCCACCAGAATGACTGGCCCCGAAGGTCAACACTTGCATTAAAGAAACTATATAAGGCAAAGAAGATCGGGATCTGTAACAGTGCCGGGATACAACCTCCGAGAGGATTGACGCCTGCCTCGCGGAACAATTTCATTTGCTCCATGCTCATGGCCTGTTGGTCGCTGCCAAATTTCTCTTTTAACTTACTGATCTCCGGACGCAATACTTTCATCTTGGCACCACTGAGGTAGCTGGAATAGGTAAGCGGAGAGATCAGGAGGCGGATGAAGAGGGTAAGTAAGGCAATAGCGAGACCCAGGCTTCCGGCAAAACTCTTAATGAAATTGAACACCGGTATAACCACATACTTGTTGATGGGGCGTACAAAGGCATAGGGCCCCTGGCCGAGGTTGACCAGTTTTCCCATCTGCAGGTCATACTTTTTCAGCAATTCATAGTCCGAAGGACCGTAATACACATTCATCGGCACAGTCACCTGCGGGGTACCTTTGGTTTCTATGCGCAGATTGGCGGTTGACCGAACAATGGTTTTCGCTGTATCATCTGGAATATTCCATTCGATCTTTCCGGAATTAAAATTCTCTTTGGCTACCAGGATCGTATTAAAGAACCGTTGTCTGACACCGATCCATTTCACCGGAGCAGAAAACTGCTTGTCTGAGCGACGGCCGATGGTATGGTAATCAAATTCCCCATCCAGTACATAACCGATCTGGGTATTTTGTTTTTCAAATTTTATATCGCTTTCCTGCTGTAAAGCCTCATATTGCCAGTTCAGGTTTAGCACACCCTGGGTGAGTAATTTATCCGCTCCATTGAAAAGGATATCAAAATCCATCATATAATCATTCTTCTTCATCACATACTGATGGGTGATGGAGGGGCCGGCACTATCCGCCTGCAGGGTGAACCGGAGGATGGAATCGCCCGTGGCGTTTACGGCCCTTTCGATGGATTGAAAATTCAATTCGGATACGGCAGTAGTGCCTTCGCCGGTATTGATGGGATAGTCTATTTTGTTAAAGGCAGTTCCCGCCAGGCGAACCAGGCTGCTGTCATGGCCTTTGAATTGTTTCAGGTCAATCCATTTTGGCTGTCCACCCAGCGTGGTAAAGGCGACCCGATAAACCTCGTTCTCCATATATACCACTTGTTCCCCTGCGGAAGCGGCCTTGCGGTACTGGCCGGCTTTGACGACTTTGGGTAAAGTGCTGGGACGTAAAGTATCAATAGTGGCCTGGTTGGTATCCTTTTGGGGGGCAGGCTGGTTGGCTTTGGCTATCGAATCCTTGCGGGCGGCTTCCCGGCGCATGGCATGTTGTTCCTTGTTTGTATAATAAAAGTAGGCAAACAAAAGGGCGGCCAATAACACAAAGCCAATCACCGTATTCCTGTCAAATTTCATGTGGTTCCTGTTAAAGTGGGCAAAGATAACGTGTTGGGGGGAACTTTGGAGGGGGCGGAGATTGGAGGTTGGATGACGGAGGACAGAGGACGGAGGACAGAGGACAGATGACGGATGACGGATGACAGATGACGGATGAGGGATGATGGAGTGTGGGGTGCTGTGCGAGACCTCTGGTCTCGCACAGCAAAATTCCGTCATCTGTCATCTGTCCTCTGTCATCTGTCATCTGCCCCTCACGATAGCTCCTTCTGCAACACCGCTGTTTTCTGCTCCAGCCGGGCTTCATTGTATTTACGGGCGGCGCCTACGAAATGGACAAATACAGGATGTGGGTTTTCGACAGTACTTTTTAGTTCCGGATGGTATTGTACGCCTACAAAGAAGGGATGACCAGGTATCTCCATGATCTCCACCAATCCGGTTTCGGGGTTGCGGCCACTGGCGATCATGCCGTTTTTCTCAAAGGCATCGAGGTATTTATTATTAAACTCGTAGCGGTGACGGTGGCGTTCACTGATATGGGAAGTTCCATAGATCTTTTCCGCCAATGATCCGCTGAGTAATTCACAGGGATAGGCGCCCAAACGCATGGTGCCTCCCATCTTGGTGATCTTCTTTTGTTCCTCCATCATATCGATCACGGGCTCTATGGCATTCGGGTCCATTTCGGTGGAATGGGCTGCTTTCAATCCCAGCACATCCCGGGCAAATTCGATCACGGCCATTTGCATACCGAGACAAATGCCAAAGAAGGGAAGTCCGTTTTCACGGGCATATTTTACGGCTGTGATCTTGCCTTCGATACCCCGGTGACCAAAACCGGGTGCCACCAGCAAGCCATCCAGTAAGGATAGTTTTTCTGCCACATTCTCGGGCGTAATGAATTCAGAATGGATGTACTGCACCTGCACTTTGCATTCATTCATGGCGCCGGCATGTACAAAGGATTCGAGGATGGATTTATAGGCATCCTGGAGTTCCACATATTTTCCGATCAGGCCAATATTGACCTTGGCCTTGGGATATTTTAATTTATTCAAAAATTCCTTCCAGCGCGTCAGTTCAGGTTCGGTATCGATATGGAGGTTTAGTTTCTTCAAGACGATCTTGTCCAGTTTCTCATGCATCATGATCAGGGGCACTTCGTAAATGGTGCTGGCATCCACGGCCTCGATCACCGCTTCGGGTTGAACATTACAAAACAGGGCGATCTTCCTCTTGATATCTTCAGTAATGGGCTCTTCGGTACGACAAACAAGAATATCCGGGAATACCCCGCTCTCACTCAGCATTTTCACCGAGTGTTGCGTGGGCTTGGTCTTGAGTTCTTTGGCTGCTTTCAGATAAGGGATAAGGGTGAGATGAACCACCAGGAGGTCATCATCGGGAAGTTCCCACTGTAACTGACGAACCGCCTCGATATAGGGCAGGGATTCAATGTCCCCCACCGTGCCACCAATCTCGGTGATCACAATATCAAAATTCCCGGTTTTGCCCAGTTCCAGCATCCTGCGTTTGATCTCGTCTGTGATATGGGGGATAACCTGAACGGTTTTACCCAGATAAGCCCCTTCCCTCTCCTTATTAATGACAGTTTGATAAATACGTCCTGTGGTCACATTATTGGCCTGGGAGGTGGAAATGCTCAAAAATCGTTCGTAGTGGCCAAGGTCCAGGTCGGTTTCTGCCCCGTCATCGGTTACATAACACTCTCCGTGTTCGTACGGGTTCAGGGTTCCCGGGTCAACATTGATATAGGGGTCAAATTTTTGGATGGTTACACGCAAACCCCTCGCCTGAAGTAATTTGGCAAGCGAAGCGGCAATGATGCCTTTACCCAATGAAGAAGTAACACCCCCGGTGACAAAGATAAATTTGGCCATAAAGATTGTATTAAATAGAAAATGACCAGCGGAATGTAATGGGAAATAAAATAATCCGAGAGGTCGTGCAAACCTACATTATTTTCCGTGGCTTCCGTGCATTATGTGCGAAAAAAAATGCTCACAGTCCCAAAGACTCGGGACATCGAATTCACAGAATTTGGGCAATCAAAAAATCAATATATTCGAACAAACTGAAAATCATGAGAAAGATTGCCCTTCTTTTATTGGGACTGGCCATTTCCATCCTTAGTTTTTCCCAAAAAACCTATATCTGGTGTGGAACCCTGATCGATGGGGTATCCGATGCCCCTAAAAAGTCCATGACCATTATTGTAGAAGGGAACAAGATCCTGGCTGTGGAGAGCGGGTATTCCAAACCCGGTGCCAATGATAAGAGCATTGACCTGAAGAACAGGACCGTAACACCGGGTTGGCTGGACATGCACGTACATATGGAGCACGAAACCAATCCCGACCGGTATATTCAAACCTATACCTTCAACCCGGCCGATTATGCCTTTCAATCGGTCAGGTATTCGGAGATCACCCTAATGACAGGGTTTACTACAGTGCGTGACCTGGGAGGTACCGGGGTCAATATCTCCCTGCGCAATGCGATCAATAAGGGTTGGATCAAGGGTCCAAGGGTCTATACGGCGGGGAAATCCATCGCCACGACCGGGGGACATGCCGATCCCACGAATGGGTATAAGAAAGACATCCAGGGTGACCCCGGCCCTAAAGAAGGAGTGATCAACGGTGCAGAAGAGGCCCGTAAGGCCGTTCGCCAACGATACAAAGATGGTTCTGACCTGATCAAGATAACTGCCACAGGTGGGGTATTGAGTGTGGCCAAAAGCGGGAAAAATCCCCAGTTCTTTGAGGATGAATTGGAGGCCATCGTTCAGACGGCTAACGATTATGGATTCAAAGTAGCTGTACACGCCCACGGCGCAGAAGGCATGAAAAGGGCCATACGCGCCGGAGTACACTCCATCGAACACGGTACATTCATGGATGATGAGGCGATCCAATTGTTTTTAAAACACGGAACCTGGTATGTCCCCACCATCACGGCTGGTAAAGCGGTGGGTGATTCCGCTAAAATTCCAGGGTATTATCCGGCTATTGTTGTCCCCAAGGCGCTGGAAACCGGTCCTCAAATTCAAAAGACCTTTGCCAAGGCTTATAAAGCCGGTGTCAAGATCGCCTTTGGAACGGATGCTGGGGTATATCAGCATGGCCAGAACTGGCGTGAATTCGGTTACATGATCGAAGCAGGCATGAGCCCGATGGATGCGATCAGATCAGCTACGATCAATGCGGCCGATCTGCTGGGCGAAAAAGATAAATTGGGAAGTATTGAAGCCGGAAAACTTGCCGATATCGTGGCCATGGATGGCGATCCGTTGAAAGACGCGGCGGTGTTTGGGAAAGTGGTGTTTGTGATGAAGGACGGAGTGGTGTATAAAAATTAGAAATCAGGAACAGAGAAATAAGAAAGTTAAGTAGGGTCACTTATTTCTCTGTTCCTGATCTATTTTTCAACTCCTCAATCCTTTAATATCTTATTATAACTCGCCAACACCCCCCGGATCAAAGAAGAACTGAACCCCTGGTGTTCCATTTCGTTTAGTCCGGCAATGGTACACCCTTTGGGAGTGGTGACCTTGTCGATCTCCTGTTCGGGGTGTGAGCCTTTGGTCAGAAGCAGGTCGGCCGCTCCTTTGATGGTTTGCGCGGCAATCAGGGTAGCTGTTTTGGCATCAAAACCGATCTCGATACCACCCTGTATATTGGCGCGGATATATCGCATGGCAAAGGCGGTACCACAGGCGCCGAGTACGGTAGCCGCATCCATTAATTTTTCATCGATCAATGTGGTGCGACCCAACACATCAAACAATCCCTGGATATATTCAATTTGTTTGTCGGTAGCATGCGCATGGGCCAAACAGGTCATGCTTTGTTGAATGGCGATCGCGGTATTGGGCATGGCCCGGATAACGGGCACAGGTTTGCTGATCTCCTTTTGCAGTTGCTCGATCCATACACCGGTGATGACGGAAACTAAAATATGTTTCTTGGGATCAAGCACTGTTTTGATCTCCTTTACGATCGCCGCATAATTATAGGGCTTGACAGCCAGAATGATCACCTCCCCTTCTTTCACCGCTTTTTTATTATCACTATGCACCTTGCATCCCTGATCGGCAAACCGCTTGAGCAGGCCTGTTGTTCGGCGGGTAATGGTAATATCGCCGGCTTTGCTAAAACCGCTTTGGAGTAATCCTTCCGCGATGGATGCACCGAGGTTTCCGCCGCCGATGATGGCTATCTTCTTCAATGACATTTTCCTTGTTTTTTAATTATCCTGACTAAATCAGTGAATAGTGAATGGTGAATAGTGAATGAATACACAACTCACTATTCACCATTCACTATTCACTATTCACTATTCACATAAATTAATAGTATTTGTGCTCAACCAAAAACCCCTTCACATACGTCTCCACCCCTTCTTCCAATGAATAAAATTCATCGCGGTATCCCACTTTCCGCAACTTGTTCATATCCGCTTCGGTGAAGTACTGGTATTTATCACGGATGTCTTCGGGGGTATCGATGAACTCGATGACAGGTTCTTTATCAAGCGCCGTGAAGATCGCGGTCACAAGGTCTTTAAAGGTACGTGCCTGGCCTGTACCCAGGTTGTATATGCCTGATGGCGGCATTTCCTGCATCAACCAATAGCAGATATCCACCACATCCTTTACATATACAAAATCGCGCAGTTGCTCACCGTCCTTGAAATCAGGGTGATGAGAACGGAAGAGCTTTACTTTTCCGGTTTGATGGATCTGGTTATAGGCATGAAAGATCACGGAGGCCATGCGGCCTTTATGGTATTCATTGGGCCCATAAACATTAAAGAATTTCAGGCCGGCCCAAAAAGGCGGCTCTTCTTTTTGCTTCAGGACCCATTTATCAAACTCATTTTTGGAAACACCATAGGGATTGAGCGGGTGTAATTTCTCCACGATCCCATGGTCATCCTTATAGCCCAATTCCCCATTGCCATACGTAGCGGCTGAAGAGGCATATACCAGAGGGATATTTTTTCTTACACAATAATGCCAGATCTCCTGTGAATAGGCCACATTGAGTTTCTGGTGGATGGCATAATTAAATTCGGTGGTATCGGTGCGGGCACCCAGGTGAAAAACAAAATCAATGCGCATCTGGTAATGATCCAGCCAGTTGAAAAGTTCCTTTCTCTCTACCCGGGCACAGATCTTCTTATCCTCGTAGTTGGGCCGCTTTTCGCCATCGCTGAATTCATCCACGATGATGATGTTCTGGTAACCCTTCCGGTTGAGGTAGCCAACCATGCAACTGCCAATGAACCCGGCAGCGCCTGTAACAATTATGACTGAATTTCTGTCCATCACGATAAAGCCGAACTGGCTTCTTCTTTCATTAAGTAATTTTCAATCGATGTATCATACCACTGCTTCCATTGGGTGATGGGTTTCCATTCCTGCTGATCAATGATCACTTCGCCTGAGGTTACCACACCCAGTTTCTCAAACACAAATCCATCCAGTTCTTTTTCCAAATTCGCTGCCTGATCCGGAGAAACGGTGACCACCACCCGGCTTTGTCCTTCGCCAAACAGCCAGGCATCTTTGCGAATACCTTGTTTGGAGCGAACAGAAAAGCCAAGTTCCCGGTTAAAACCCGCTTCACATAAAGTTATGAATAATCCGCCTTCACTGACATCGTGTACAGAGAGGACACGCTTATCGCGAATGAGCGCAGCGAGTTTTTGCTGCAAGGCAAATTCTTCTTCCAGGTCAAAATACGGTGCGGGAGAATATTCCACCTCGCGGATACGCGAAAGATATTGTGACGAATTGATATCATCGGTGGATCGTCCGATCAGGTAGATGATATCCCCTTCATTTTTGAAATCAAGGGTCATCATTTGCTCCATATCTTCCAGCAGGCCCACCATGCCAATTGTTGGTGTGGGGAATACAGGACCATCGGGATTTTGATTGTAAAAACTTACGTTCCCTCCGGTGACAGGGGTATTGAATTTGATACAGGCTGCGCCCATGCCTTTGATGGCCTGTACAAACTGGTAATAAACTTCGGGGTCATATGGATTGCCAAAGTTGAGGCAGTTGGTCACACCCAGAGGCTCGCCTCCACTGCAAACGATATTACGGGCGGCTTCACTCACGGCGATCATGGCACCTTTATATGGATCAGCATATACATACCGGCTATTGCAATCCGTAGTAACAGCCAAACCTTTTCGGGTACCCTTGACCGATACTATCGGCGCGTCCGTTGGTGCGTTGGTAGAAGCATTGGCCGTACCGACCATGCTGTCATATTGATCATACACCCAATGTTTGGATGCGATCGAGGGAATTTGAATCAATTTTTCTGCCACCTGAGCCAGGTCTGCCGGCACCGGAACGGTGGTGGGGTCAAAGGCGTTGATTTTCTCCAGATAGGCCGGCTCTTTATAGGAGCGTTCATATTGAGGTGCCCCTCCCCCCAATACGAGTTCATGCGCGGGAATGGATGCTTCCAATTCTCCATGCATATAAAAATTCAGGATGCCATCACTGGTAACTTCACCAATTACGGAACAAGGGAGATCCCATTTTTCAAAAACCCGCATCACTTCCTGCTCACGGCCTTTCTGGGCCACCAGCAACATCCTTTCCTGGCTTTCACTCAGCAACAATTCCCAGGTCTTCATATTCTTTTGACGGGTAGGAACTTTATCCAGATCGATCCGCATACCTACTTCGCCTTTTGCACTCATTTCGGCGGTGGAGCAAATGATCCCGGCGGCACCCATATCCTGCATGCCCACTACGGCCCCGGTTTGAATCACTTCCAGACAAGCTTCGAGTAATTTCTTTTCCTGAAAAGGGTCACCCACCTGAACTGCAGGTAGTTCTTCTGCACTTTCCGCGGTGATATCCGCAGAGGCAAAGGAAGCACCACCAATTCCATCTTTTCCGGTTGCACTGCCTACAAACATAACCGGGTTGCCGATACCTTCCGCTGTAGCGGAAACAGTTTCACCGGCTTTTACAATTCCCACACTCATCGCATTCACGAGTGGGTTGGTATGATAACAGGGATCAAAATATATTTCACCACCCACGGTTGGTACACCAAAACAGTTTCCATAATGCCCGATGCCATGAACAACACCGGCCAGCAGGTGCTGGGTCTTATCCGCTTCCAGGTTACCAAAGCGCAGGGAGTTAAGCGAAGCAATGGGACGGGCACCCATCGTAAAAATATCCCGATGTATACCACCTACTCCGGTGGCCGCTCCCTGAAAAGGTTCAATGGCCGAAGGGTGGTTATGTGATTCGATCTTGAAGACCACACCCAGCCCATCACCGATATCCATCAATCCGGCATTCTCTTCACCGGCTTTCACCAGCATCCTGCCCCCTTCACGTGGAAGGGTCTTAAGCCAACGGATCGAATTTTTATAGCTGCAATGTTCACTCCACATGCCGGAGAAGGCACAGAGTTCATTGAAGTTGGGGGTGCGTCCAAGTTTTTGCTGAATGAGTTCGAATTCTTCGGGGGTGATCCGCAGTTGCTCCGCGGTCTTTACAGTTACTTCCATAGTGTTTTGTGAAAGGGCAAAACTACAAACTGAGCGGGAGGAAAAGGGAGAAACTTTTCAACTTTTTAGGCTATTTTGCGAGAATAACTAGTGGGTTTGGATTATTTTCTCTTCATAGGTTACCTTTTTCTCTTTTCCTGGCTGCTGACCCGTATCGGGTTGTTCCGGCATTCGGGATTGAACAATGCCCAACTCATCATCCTTTTTCTGCTCAAGGTCATTGCCGGTATTTTTTATGGCTGGGTGGGTATCTATTATGGCTATTTCGCGTATATGTATGACACCTGGGGGCTGCACAATACCAGTGTGGATGAACTGCAATTACTGTATGATAATCCCCGGGAATACCTGACCAACTTATTTTATAGTGGATATGAAGGCGGGTATGGTGGCTTTTTTGCTTCCAGCGATTCGTATTGGAATGACCTGAAAGCAAATATTTTTATCAAACTCCTTTCCATCTTTAACCTGTTTAGTTTTGGCAACTATTATATCAATGTCATTTTCTATTCTTTTTTAACCATGATCGGTCCGGTCATGGTGTACCGGGTGATGTCGGATCTGTTTCCGGGTAAAAAATGGGCGGTACTGATCGGTGTATTTCTGATCCCTTCCTTCCTTTATTGGAGCAGTGGTATTCATAAGGACGGGCTAACCTTTACCGCCATTGGCCTGGTGGCCTACCATTTTTATTTTGGCTTAAAACAGGGCCGGTTCAGTCTGGGGCGCATCCTTTATCTATCGCTGGGGCTCCTGATCCTGTTGGCCATGCGGAATTATATCCTGATGTTATTGATTCCCGGACTAACAGCCTGGTACCTGTCCCATCGATTGAATAAGAAAACAGGATGGGTGTTTTTCGCTGTGTACGGACTGTCGATTTTCCTCTTTTTTACCCTCCCCTTCGTGAGTGATTCATTGAATTTTCCCGCTGCCGTGGCCAATAAACAGGCGGCATTCATGCGACTCGAAGGCGGATCAGGATTAAAAGTCGAAAAACTGGAACCCAACCTGCAGGGTTTTATACGTAACACACCCCAGGCATTGGTGAACAGCCTGATGAGACCCTTCCCCTCTGATATTAAACATATGCTGTCATTCGGGGTGATGCTTGAAAACCTCTTTGTACTCGCCCTGATTATGCTCCTGCTTTTTTATCGTGACAAGACCACCTCACTCAACCGCCCATTTATCTGGTTCAGTTATTTCTTTGGATTTACCCTGCTCCTGACCATCGGGTACACGGTCAATTTCCAGGGCGCTATCGTCCGTTACCGAAGTATACTCCTTCCCCTTGCCATCACTCCATTATTAGCCGGAATTGATTGGATAAGGCTGAAAAAGGCGATAAATATAAATATTAAATAATTTTACAATATTTATATTTTCGTAGATTTACGACGATTTTTAGCCTTCCAAGCGTTTGTTTATCTCATTTATCCACAAATAATTCATTTTTCAGGTTCTATGGTTTATGAAATTGCCATTATTGTTTAGATTTGTCGTTACAAGCACACATTTTTTAAATTTTAATGTAAATAGTTATGGCAGTTGCAAAACTCGAGTACATCTGGCTGGATGGATACAAACCCACCCAAAGTCTGAGAAGTAAAACAAAGATCGAAAAGAACTTTAGCGGCAAACTGGAAGATTGCCCCATGTGGTCCTTTGATGGTTCTTCTACTGAGCAGGCACCAGGCGGGTCTTCCGACTGTCTGCTGAAACCGGTATTTATCGTACCTGACCCTCAGCGTCGCGATGGTTACCTGGTGATGTGCGAAGTATTGAATCCCGATGGCAGCGCCCATGCGTCGAATGGTCGCGCTACGATCGCGGATGATGACAATGATTTCTGGTTTGGATTTGAGCAGGAGTATTTCCTGTGGAATCCGGAAACACATAAACCCCTGGGCTTCCCCGAAGGTGGATATCCCCGTCCCCAGGGCCCTTATTATTGTTCCGTTGGCGCCAACAATGCCTATGGCCGTCACATTGTAGAAGAGCACCTGGATGCTTGTATTGATGCCGGATTGAATGTGGAAGGTATCAATGCGGAAGTTGCAACCGGACAGTGGGAATTCCAGATCTTCTCCAAAGGAGCCAAAGAGGCTGGCGACCAGATCTGGGTGGCTCGCTATTTGTTGGAGCGCATCGGGGAAAAATATGGTGTTGCCATCAACTGGCATTGCAAACCGCTGGGTGACCTGGATTGGAACGGAAGTGGTATGCACGCCAACTTCTCCAATGAACTCCTGCGTACCTGCGGCAGCAAGGAAATCTATGAGCGTGTATGTGAGTCATTCCGCCCGGTAGTAAAAGAACATATCGAAGTATACGGTGCCGACAACCACCTGCGTTTGACCGGTAAGCATGAAACCGCCTCCATCCATGATTTCTCGTATGGTATTTCCGACCGTGGAGCATCCATCCGGATCCCCATTGGTACGGTAGAAAGAGGCTGGAAAGGTTGGCTGGAAGACCGCCGTCCCAACAGCGCCGCCGATCCTTACAAAGTAGCCGCCCGGATCATCAAAACCGTAAAGGAAGCCGAGGTGAGTATTCAGAAAAAGATGGAAGTCGCTTAGTATTGGGTCCGAGGTCCGGAGTCCGAAGTCAAACCTCCGACTTCCGACTTCGGACTCCGGACTTCTGACGATTAATACAATATGATTCGAAAAGGGTAAGTGCATAACTTACCCTTTTTATTTTCCTGTGAATCCTATATTTACCGAAACTAAAAAACGCGTCTATGTCACTTCGTTTTAATGCCATCAATAACCTCACCACAGAGGTAGATGTAAAGGTGGCCGGGTCGAAAAAGATAACTGCCATTTTCGGCTCCAATGTATTTACCGCCAAAGTAGCCCGCGAATATTTGAGTGATGAAGCCTACAAAAGCCTGATGTCCTCCATCAAGGCCGGTCAAAAGATCGACCGGGCAATGGCCAATCAGATCGCCAATGGGATCAAGGCCTGGGCGGAGAGCAAAGGCGTGACACACTATACCCACTGGTTTCAACCGCTGACCGGAACCACCGCCGAAAAACATGATTCCTTTTTTACCTTAAAAGGCGACGGCACAGCCATTGAACAATTTGACGGCGACGCGCTGATCCAACAGGAACCTGATGCATCTTCCTTCCCTTCGGGTGGGTTAAGGGCTACCTTCGAGGCCCGTGGATATACGGCCTGGGATCCCTCCTCCCCTGCTTTTATCATTGAGATCGGGCAGGGTGCCACACTTTGTATCCCCACCATCTTTGTTTCCTATACCGGCGAATCGCTGGACTATAAAGCACCCTTGCTGAAAGCACTGGATGCCCTGAACAAAGCCGCACTGGACGTATGCCACTATTTTGATAAAAACGTTACCCATGTTCAGGCTACCCTGGGTTGGGAACAGGAATATTTTGTGATTGATGAGGCGATGTTCAATGCACGCCCCGATCTGGTACTTTGTGGCCGTGCAGTTTACGGACATAGTTCCGCCAAAGGCCAGCAATTGGAAGACCATTATTTTGGTTCCATTCCCGAGCGTGTATATGCCTATATGCGCGACTATGAGGAAGAAGCCTATAAACTGGGCATTCCCCTGCGTACAAGGCATAATGAAGTGGCACCTGCACAGTTTGAATGTGCCCCTATCTACGAAGAGTGTAACCTGGCCGTAGACCATAATACATTGTTGATGGACATTATGGCCCGTGTGGCCAAACGCCACAAGTTGCGTGTGTTGCTCCATGAAAAACCTTTTGCCGCCATCAATGGCTCCGGTAAACACAATAACTGGAGCATGAGTACGGATACAGGCATCAACCTGCTGGCTCCGGGGAAAACACCGAAGACCAACCTGATGTTTCTTACCTTTTTTGTCAATACCATCAAGGCCGTACATGATTATGCCGATATCCTGCGGGCCTCGATCGCTTCGGCGGGAAATGATCACCGCCTCGGCGCCAACGAAGCACCACCG
>JANRLV010000037.1:0-34276 GCA_033762195.1 Chitinophagaceae bacterium
TATTGCCTGTGTTCATTCCCTGCCAGGAAATAACCGCTGAACAAGGCATGGGCAGTTTCTGTCTGTACCACGGAAATCTTGAAGTGGCCGAGAATGAAAAGGCGGCGCTGTGGCTGCTGGAACAGGTGTTTACCAAGATCCGGCTTCCCTTTGTGGTTGCGGGTCGAAATCCTTCCCGTCGGTTAAAGACTGTGGCCCATTTGGCCCAACACACCTGTCTCGTCTCTGATCCATCTGATAAGGAGTTACAGGATCTGATGGGGAAAGCCCATATCAATATCCTTCCTTCCTTTAACCATACAGGGGTTAAACTGAAAGTAATACAGGCACTTTGCCATGGAAAACATTGTCTGGTAAATGATGCGGCCATTGAAGGCACGGGGTTGGAGGAAGCCTGTCATATTGGAAATACTGCAGACGCATTGGCGTCTATCGTCGCCCAATTATATCATTTGCCATTTGCGGAGGAAGAGATCCGACTGCGAAACCGGATCGTGGAAACGCATTTTAACAATACCCGAAACGCGCAACAGCTTATTCAACTTCTATGGTAGCGTTGTCGATCACTTTCCCTTTTTCTGTCTTCACCACACGGGCCGGGAACTTGTGGATCACCATATAGTCATGTGTAGCCATGATGATGGCTGCGCCATAATCTTTGCAAATACTGAATAGCAGGTGCATGATCTCGTCGGAGGTTTCGGGGTCGAGGTTACCGGTAGGCTCATCGGCCAGTAAGAGCTTGGGAGAATTTAATAAGGCACGGGCAATGTCTACTCTCTGTTGTTCACCGCCGCTTAATTCAAAAGGCATTTTAAAACCCTTCGCTCGGAGACCCACTTTATCCAAAACGTCATTAATTTTTTCCTGGATCAGTTTTTCATCTTTCCAACCCGTTGCTTTCAAAACAAATTTCAGGTTCTCGTTCACATTCCGGTCGGTCAGCAATTGGAAATCCTGAAACACTACCCCCATTTTCCGACGCAGAAAAGGTACTTTCTTCCAGGTCAGGCCTTTCAGGTCTATATCGGCCACCCGTCCTTCTCCTTCTTTCATGGTCAATTCGCCATAGAGGGTTTTGAGCAGGCTGGATTTACCGGTGCCGGTCTTTCCCACGAGGTATACGAATTCGCCGCCGGTTACCTTTAAATTGACTTTTTCGAGAATGAGGCTATTCCCCTGGTAAATGTTAACATCCTTCAATTCTACGATTGGATCGGTCATGGGTGCGTTTTGTGCAAAATAACGTAAAATTCGGGAAATCAATATTTAGGATAATCATCCACCCAGGGCGGAAGGGGAAGTTTTAATAGTGAATAGTACCAAGGCCCGCCTTTATCGTCAATTCCTTTTTGGTGGATGGTTCCACTCTGCCGATGACCATCGCATCGACACCAAATTCATTGGCCATGGCGATGATTTTTTCGGCTGCCTTTTCATCAGTATAGATCTCCAGGCGTGTACCCATATTGAATACCTGGTACATTTCCCGGGCATCGGAGCCGCTGGCTTTTTGGATGATATCAAAAATAATAGGAGGAGTAAAGAGGTTGTCTTTAATGAGGTGTACATCTTCAGGGATGTATTTGAGACATTTGGTTTGCCCTCCTCCACTGCAATGGATAAGCCCATGAATCGATGGGCGATGTTCTTCGAAAAGGGCCTTCATTACCGGCGCAAAGGTTCGGGTGGGGCTAAGCAATAACTTCCCTATTTCCACCTCCCCAAATCCTGTAATGGATACCATATCCGTCATGCGATGAGGACCGATATACACCACATCCGGTGACAGGGAGGGTTCAAACGTTTCCGGGAATTGTTCCGCATAGTATTTGCCCAGCACATCGTGACGGGCACTGGTTAATCCATTACTGGCAACACCACTATTGTACTCCGTTTCATATTTTGTTTGACCAAAAGAAGCCAATCCAACAATCACCTGTCCGGCCTTAATACCTTCATTGGTCACCAATTTGTTTTTTGGCCAACGGGCGGTCATCGTACCGTTTACGGCAATGGTACGCACAAGATCCCCCACATCAGCGGTTTCTCCCCCCATGAAACTGATGTTGACACCAAACCCACGCATGGTATCAAAGAACTCCTGGCTACCCTGGATCACGGCCTGTAAAACCTCACCGGGTATCCGGTTTTTATTGCGGTCTATGGTTGAGGAGAACAAGAGTTGATCCGTGATACCCACACAGAGCAGGTCATCCAGGTTCATCACAATCGCGTCCTGGGCGATCCCTTTCCAAACACTGATATCTCCGGTCTCTTTCCAGTAGAGGTAAGCGAGGATACTTTTGGTACCGGCCCCATCGGCATGCATCACATTAACCCAATCGGCATCCCCACCGATCACATCTGCATAGATCTTGCAAAAAGCCTTTGGAAACAGACCCTGATCGAGGTGCCTGGTGGCAGCATGTACTTCCTCTTTTTGGGCCGAAACCCCGCGTTTGGAATAGAGACTCATAATAGGGGGCAAAACTAATTATTATCTGTTAGTTTTGCACCTGTTTATGCAGGTACACCGCGAATTAGACCAATTACCCCCCTTCCGTAATGCCGTTGTCACCATCGGTACATTTGATGGTGTCCATCAGGGCCATCGTCAGATTATCCATCACCTTCGTGAGGAGGCAGCCAAGGTGGGGGGCGAGACCGTTCTGATCACTTTTCACCCCCATCCCCGGAAAGTGGTCTCCTCCACCATTTTAGGCATCCGGCTCCTCAACACACTGGAAGAACGGATTGATCTGTTGAAACAGGCCGGAATTGACCATCTGGTGATCGTTCCCTTTACCGAAGCTTTTGCCAACCAAACGGCGGATGCTTATATCCGGGACTTTTTAGTGGCGCGTTTTCACCCCCATACGGTCATCATCGGGTATGATCACCGGTTTGGGAAAGACCGTCAGGGGAATTATCTCATGTTGGAAGAACAGGCTTCCCGCTACGGTTTTCGATTAAAAGAAATACCCAAACATATTCTTCGCGAGGTTTCGATCAGTTCCACGCGTATACGTGAGGCTATTCTCCAACACCAGGTGGAATTGGCTAATGACCTGCTGGGATATCCCTTCTTTTTTGATGGGGAAGTCGTGCATGGAAATAAACTGGGACGGCAACTGGGATTTCCAACAGCCAATCTTCGTATCGCCAATGAGGAAAAGATCACACCTGGTGATGGGATCTATGCGGTCTATGCCCAGGTTTTAGGTGAAGAAGAAAGAATCAAAGGAATGATGAGTATCGGGTTTCGGCCAACGGTCGATGGGAAACAACGCGTCATCGAGGTCAATCTCTTTGAATTCAACCGGGATATTTATGGCAAAACCCTGCGGGTCTACCTAAAAAAACACCTCCGTGAGGAGGTGAAGTATGATAACCTGGAAGCCTTAGTGGCGCAGATCCGCCAGGATAAAGTAGATAGCTTGAATGTGCTTTAGAATTCGATCTCAAATTCGAATTTGGATGGGTCTTGAAACAATTCATCGAGGGTATTCTCTACGGTAACCGTCTTTTTATCGTCGGATACTACTACATTTTTACCTTCGGCTTTTTTCACCGGACGTGGTAGATGGATAGTATAAACGGTACGCATAGCTGGTACTCCCTGTTCGATCATTTCTTTCATTTTAGAAAGCATTTCATCATTGGCCAAAGCACTGATTTTTTCGGGGATCTTCTTTCTGGATATCTTCCCATTAGCATAGCTATAATCAAAATATTCATCGGGACTGGGAATCCCAGGTTCTTTTCCACCAACTGCCAGGCCGGGTATTGCCTCACCACCTTCTTCAGCGTTTTCTCCCCCACTCTTACCCCCCAATTGGCTCAGGCTTTTACCCATAAAATCTGCCTTTTTCATGATATCCCTGATCTGGGCCAGGTCTTCCATCTTTTTAAAGGGAATATCGAGGTTGAGTACCAGGGCGCCTTCATCACTATCCATATTCATGGAAACCGAAGCCAGACGAAAAAGTTCTTTTTCTTCTTTGGTCAGGGCCTCGGCAGAATCCACCATGGAGCCCAGGACAAAACTTGTATCCATCTTCACTTTCTCTTCGCCCATGCCACCCATGCCTGCAAGCATACCCATCATCGCACTCATATCGATTTTGGTGGACATGACTCCACTTCCATCCTCTTTGATCGTAACATCATTAAATACATCAAAACAACTAACCAATCCTACGCTGGCAAAGATCAAAATGACCAAAAAAGTCTTCTTCATTGTGTGGTTTTTTACAAATATAGCTTAAAGAAATATGCGCCAGAAAGACTGTGGAACCGGGGTCAGGGTTGCATCATTTTGACCACCATTTCCTTTAACAGGGAGGCGTCTTCGGTGCCGGCGTCATGTACACCTACACTCTTCAAATTGTATTCATGGAGTAGCAACAAAATACGTTCGGTACCCTGGTAATCGAAGTTTCTGGCTGCCACCAGGTAGTCTTTTACAAAAAAGGGAGGTATGCCGGCCGAGGCGGCAATGACCTTTTCATCCCGTGTATTCAGTCCATGGATCATAAATACCTTACTGAAATAACCATACAAAGAAGGCAATACCAGTTGAATAGGTCCGGCTTTAGGATTGGCTCCAAAGTACTGGATGATGCGGAGCGCCTTGGGTAGGTCACGCGTGGCAATGGCCGCTTGCAACTCAAATACATTATAATCCTTGCTAATACCAATAAATGCCTCGATATCCTCTTCGGTGATCGTTTTTTTCTTGCCCAGGTTAACCAGGATCTTCTCGACCTCATTTTCGATACGGGAAAGGTCATTTCCTGTATGATCGACCAGTAGCCGGGCTGCTTTTTCGGAAATAGCATACCCTTTTCCTTTGACCATTTCATGGGTCCATTGGGGCACCTTATCCTCATACATTCTCTTAGTGGTCAACATCACCCCTTTTTCCTTTAGCAATTTGGCCAGTTTACTCCGGCCATCCACTTTTTTATCCTTATAGGAAACAACGAAGACCGTAGAAGATGAGGGGGCGTCAATATAAGGCTCCAGTTTATCGATTTCGCGCATTTGCTGGGCTTCTTTGAGTAGTACTACCTGTCTTTCCGCAAACATGGGATAACGTCTGCAGGCGTTGATCACATCCGCCCATGAAGCATCGCGGCCATAAAATACGGTAAGGTTGAAACCAGCTTCTGCTTCTGAAAGAATCTTATGCTCGGCATAGTGCATGACCTTATCTATAAAGTATTCTTCCTCTCCTTCGAGCCAATATACTGGCTTGAATACTCTTTTTTCCCAATCCGATATTATCTTTTCTGCCGACATAAGACGCTAAGATACAGGCTTTCGCAAATGTACGTTTGAAATTTTGCTGACACCATCCACAGTCCGTTTTTTCGTTTTTGGCACGGTTTTAGAAAATGGAGTTGTTCAGGTATGTGAAGAATAAATTCACTGCCGGGCTTTCGGAAAAAAATAATTTTGAAAAACCCATATTAAAACCCATAACGATGACAAACACAAACTATCCATCGGCCACTCCGCAGGAAACCAAACCCAAGAGCAATTCGAACAAGAATATCCTGATCGGTATTCTGGCTGCCGGTTTACTGGGAACCTGGGGATATCTGCTGTATGACAAGAACAAAACCAATGAGACCCTGGGTCTGAAGGATACGAAGATCACTTCAGTCACCAATCAGTTCGATTCCCTGAAGTATGCCTACGACGAGGCTGTACTTCGTTTGGATTCCCTGACCGGTGACAATAACCTGAAAGAAGGCCAATTGAGTGAGCGTCAAAAAGAGATCATGGACCTGAAAAACCAGATCCGCACCGCGCTTAAAGCAAAGAATGCATCGGCATCTGAGGTAGCTAAGCTGAAATCCATGATCGGTCAACTGAATGATAAGATCACCAGTTACGAAACCGAGATCGCCCAGTTAACGGCCCAAAACCAGCAACTGACCTCGGATAACGCCCAATTGACCTCGGAAAAGCAGGTCTTAACAGAAAATCTCACCGTAACCGCGGCTGAAAAGGATGAAGCCCTCCGCACCGTAGATGTGGGTTCCACCTTTAGCGCTTCCAATATCCAGATCACTCCTGTAAATGAAAGAAAGAACGGAAAGGAAAAAACTACCAGCACTGCCAAGAAAGTGGACAAACTGGTTGTATCCTTTGATGTAGAAAACCGCATCGCTAAATCTGGCCCTGCCGATATCTATATCATGGTAACAGCCCCTGATGGAAAGATCATCTCCGATGCTGCTACCCTGGGTTCTGGCAACCTGAGCACACGGAATGATGGCGAGCGCACCTTTACCAGCAAACTCTCTATCAACTATGATCAGGGAACCCGCAAAAACCTTCAACTTCCGATCCAATGGTCTGGTTTCACCACCGGAGACTACAAGATCGAAGTTTACCACAATGGTTTCAAGATCGGTGAAGGCACACGGTCGCTGAAGAAAGGTGGCATATTTGGATAAGAATAAGGTATTAGAAATATAGATTAAGAAATAAGGAAGGGGGGTACCCATTGGTTACCCCCCTTCCTTATTTCTTTTTAATTATTCCTTATTTCTTATTTTTAAGCAGTTTAAAATTATGAAGGACAACAAATCGCTACTGCTGGTCTTGCTTTCTTTTGGCCTGGTTGGCACCTGGATCTATCACCTCTATGATAAGAACAAGGTCGTTGGACAATTACCTTCCAAGCAAATTATTATTGATACTCAAGCTATTGTAAAGCCTTATCTGGATAGTATGCAGGCTGTTCTCATGAATTCTTCTCTGGCCGGTTCATTAAACACGCCCTCTGTTGATTCCCTTCAGGGTCAATTAAGCGGAAAACTTCAGGAAATTCAACGGTTAAAAAGCCAGATCCAGGCTATATTGAAAAAACAGAATATCTCTTCGACCGATCTGCAAAGTGCCCGGGATATGATCCGGGAGCTTCGTTTCCGGGTGGAGGATATGCAGGTTCAAAATACCGACCTGGAAAAGGAAAGAGGTCGCCTGACGGATGTAATGGCCCAGCTGAATACCCAGGTGGACTCCCTGCAGAACGGTATCCGCAAATTGGATGAGGAGAATAAGAAACTCACGCGTCAGGTAGTTGACGCCTCTCTGTTTGTCGCCACATCGACCAGCCTGAAGGCAATGAACCTTCGCTCGGGCAATAAGGAAGTGCCCACTGCCTCCTCCAAAAAGGCTAAAAAGCTGGTGGTTTCTTTTGATGTACAGAACAATGCTATGAATTTCCCCAATGCTGAGCTGGTCATTGTGGTAAAAGATCCCAATGGGAAGACCATTACCGAGGATATTTGGGGATCGGGAAGTTTTGATACCCGTACCGAAGGCCGGATCAGTTTTACACGCAAGGTTAGATTTGATTATACCAAAGGCGAACCCCATAATATTCTCTTTTCTCTAAGCCCTGATGAGTTCCTGTCCGGAACCTATCAATTACTCGTATTCCAGAATGGGGTGAGGATCGGAAAGTCGACGTTGGGGCTGAATTGAGGGGAGAGACGTGAGGCGTGAGAGACGTGAGACGTGAGGCGTGAGAGGTGAATAGTGAATAGTGAATGGTCAATAGTGAATATTTCAAATGATTGTAATAAAGAAAAGGTCAATAGTATTTACTATTGACCTTTTCTTATTTAGGTAATTTAATATTCACAATTCACCATTCACTACTCACTATTCACCTCTCACGCCTCACGTTTCACATCTCACGCGCCCCCCTCCAACTAGAACAAATTATATCCATAGCTCACATAATACAACCCACCCACGGCCGGGCTACCATAACCGGTGCGGCGATAGGTGTTGGCGATATTTGTACCACCAATGCGGAATACGCCTTTGGTATTGGGTACTTTGTAGGTGAACTGAATATCGGCGGTGAGGATGGATGGTAAGGTACCTGTAACGAAGGTTCCTTCATAATACACTTCATCCTGCCATTTCATCAGGAAATTGAATCCAATGTTCTTGATGAAGTTATCGTTCCGGAGACCGAGGTTAACCCGGTATTTGGGAGCATTGAAGAAGGTAACAAATCCAACGGGCACATCATTGAGCACATCGGAATAAGCATTACCACTCAATACGAAACCGCGTGCGATCTGGTATTCCAAACCGATTCCCCATCCTTTGGCATTTACATCATTCTCCGCATTTTCATTGTATGAAAGGTTACGGGTAGTGAGGGGATTCAGGATTCCGCTGGGGTTGCCAGTTGTGGATTGCCCGATGGCTACGGAGGCCAGGAAGTTATCGTACGTGCTGAAATAGTAATACGCGTCAATCAGTAATTTCTTAGCGATTACTCCTTTATATCCAACCTCGGTAGAGACCACGCTCTCGGGTTTCATGCCCTTATACTGAGCCTGTACCAGGAGGTTGGTGTTATTGGCCGTACGCGCTGCGGCGATGGACTCAGCTGTATATCCCGGGTTAGAGTTCAGGCCATAATAGGTCTGGAACTCGGGGATACCACCGATCAGGATACCGGAACCTACGTTCAGGTTGATGTATTGGTTCTGGTTGGTGGGGAAGCGATAGGCGGTCTGGTAAGAAACACGCAGGTTATTGTCTTTAGCTACTTTCAACACCGCGGTAAAGCGGGGTGTGAAACGGCCATCAAAATTCTTGTGCTTATCATACCGGCCGGCGGCAGTCAGGGTAAGTACATCATCAAAGAATTTCTTACGCAACTGTACATATCCACCAAACTCGCTCACTTTGATAGGTCCTGTAGTATCCGCGAAAATGGTTCCGCGGGAGTTCAGGTTATACAGTTTCCAGTTAGCACCGGTGATTACTTCCACCTTATCGCTAAAGCCCAGTACATCGGAGAGGTTCAACTGACCCTCAGTAGAGTACAGGTCGGTACGATCAAGGAATTTGGCACCAGCCGGAATGGCGGTGGTCATGATGTTTTCCTTCAATGTATTGAAAGCTGTGCTACCGGGAAGGGGTCTGCCTACATCGGCTGCATTTCGGGCAAACAGATGGGCGCCATATTCATCCGCGGGCAATCCGGCACCAAGCACATTTAATTTATATCCGAGATAGTTTCCGATATAGGTGGGATACCAAACATTACTGCTCTTAAAGGCCTCCTGCATCAAACGGCCAAGAACGGTCGCATTGTAGGCTTCACCCGCGTTTTCCTGGGTAGTGTACCCGCGAACAAACCAGTTCTTGTGACGAACTTCCAGTTTGTGCTGGGCCATTTTGAAATTGCGCAGCGAATAGCGGTCAGCACCTGTATATACGGTTGTACCTGCACCCCAGAAAGTATTCCAGGAGGCTTCGATACCCGGTGTGATCTTATAGTGGAAACCGGCGTTGAATTTGAAGTTAAGCGTATTGTAATCTACCAGGTCACGCTCGTTATAACCGGTACGGGAAACGTTTTGGTTCGGTACCAGGTTATTGCGCAATCCCCAATAGAACGGGAACATTTGGTTGATCGTGGACAACAAGGCGGCGTTGGAACCAAAGGCTGTTGTGAGGATCGTATTGATCTGCGATTGGGTAGCATTTGCTGGAATCAGTCCATTCAGGGTGGTAACGATATTGGGGATCGCACCGCCGGAGGCTACGGCGATTCCGGCGCGGTAGCTTTCCTGTACTGATTGAGTGACCTGAAACATATTCGCAGAAGTTTCATCGCCATATACGTTAACCCCATCATAGTTGGGATCAGTTTGGCGATTTCCGGGAACGATCTTGCTCAATACGTTGTTCCGTTGCACATTGCTGATATCATCTGCCTGCCAGTCATTTGCCTTAAGGAACTGGGCATTGATCTTAAAGGCCCATTTATCCTTATGATTCTTGGCCCAACGGATGGTCCAATCATAATAAGGAGAAGCACTGCGTTGTTTACCATCGGTGTGCATTACACCTTGTTTGAGGTTAAAGCTCAAACCCTGGTATTTAAATGGGTTCTTACTGTTGATCAGCAGGGTTCCGTTCATACCTCCAGAACCATAGAGTGCGGAAGAGGCACCGGAAAGTAATTCGATATTGTCCACATCCAGTTCGGTTACACCGAGGATATTACCTACGGCGAAGTTCAAACCAGGTGCCATGTTATCCATACCATCGATCAACTGATTGAGACGGGTATTACCGCTGCTTACAAATCCGCGGGTGGTCACCGTGCGGA
This sequence comes from Chitinophagaceae bacterium, assembly GCA_033762195.1. GTDB lineage: Bacteria > Bacteroidota > Bacteroidia > Chitinophagales > Chitinophagaceae > SpSt-398. Next base: position 10,172 of record JANRLV010000037.1, read on the forward strand.
AGGTAAGACTGGCTGTATGCATATCCACCCCTTTCAGGTTGGTGATGGCATCATAATAATTGGGAGCGGCGATGGCGCGTAAATTGGCTCCACCTAGTCTTTCGATAGTAACAGGAGCGTCCAAAGCCCTTTGAACGGAACGGGTAGCGGCTACCACCACTTCCTGGCCAAGGGCCGAAGTGGCAACGATAGAAACTTCAATGCTGGCGGAGGGGTCAGAAACAGCAACCTCCTGGGTTTCAAAATTAATCGAAGAAACAACCAGGGTAAAAGGTGGTTTCTGTGTGGTCGTGAAGGAGAAATTTCCATTCTCATCCGTGTACGTACCGACCGAGGTTCCTTTGATGGTCACTGAAACCGCGGGAACGGTTTGCTTGGTACCTACATTCCGGACGGTCCCCTTAATTGTGATAGTCTGAGCAAAGGCAGCAATCGAAGCCAGTCCCGCTATCAGGCACATGGCCAAACAGCGCAAGCTTTTTCTCATAATTATATGATTTGGTTTATAAAATCAAATGTAAAATAAGGATTGTAATATTCATCTAAAAATTTAATTTTTAATTAATAAGAAGGGTTTTTCACCGGGAAAATCGGGTGCGAATCAATAGTTTTGCGGCAATTCCAACTGTCTATGTCACCCCTTCATTTTCCACAACAAACGGCCTTCTACCGGGGCAAGGTCCGGGACGTCTACACGATCGCCGGTAAGTGGCTGGTTATGGTCGCCAGCAATCGTATTTCTGCGTTTGACGTGATCCTCCCCCGCCCCATTCCGTTCAAGGGCCAGGTGTTGAACCAGATCGCCGCCCACATGTTGAATGCCACGCGGGATATCTGCCCTAACTGGCTGGTAGATACACCCGCCCCCCATGTATCGGTGGGAAAAAAATGTGTCCCCTTCCGGATCGAAATGGTAGTCAGGGGAAACCTGACCGGACATTCATGGCGCACCTACCAATCGGGCAAAAGGATACTCTGTGGGGCTGAAATGGCGGAAGGGATGAAGGAGAATGACTTTTTCCCCCACCCCATCATCACACCCTCTACCAAAGCGGAAGAAGGTCATGATGAGGATATCAGTCCGGCCGAGATCATCGAAAAAGGACTGGCCTCCGCCGAAGAATGGGCCATCCTGGAAAAATACACGCTTCAGCTATTTGAACGAGGGAAGACCATTGCCGCCCGGCAGGGTTTGATCCTGGCAGATACCAAGTATGAATTTGGCAAATTGGACGGCGAGATCGTTTTAATGGATGAGATCCATACCCCGGATAGCTCACGCTATTTTTATGCAGAAGGATTTGCCGAAAGACAGGCAAACGGAGAAAGACAAAAGCAACTGAGCAAAGAATTTGTACGGGAATGGCTGATCGCGAACGGTTTTATGGGAAAAGAAGGGCAAACAGTACCGGACATGTCGGATGCATGGGTAAAGGAGATCTCACAACGATACATTGAACTATACGAGAAAGTAATCGGCGAACCTTTCAAGCCCGAAGAGTGGAGTGAATCGGAGGTGGAATCAAAAGTGATTGAAAGTTTAGAAAACCTGCAGGTAGGTTGAATATAGGTTTCTCGCAGCGCTCGCCAGGAAGCCCTGCGAACGCTGCGAGAAAATCCTAATAACAATAATAATCGATCTTATCCTGTGCTGTAAAATAGTTCAGCCAATAATCGGTCACAGTTCCCTGAAAAGTACGTCCTGCTGTAAAGTTGTAAAAGGTGCCGTACCCATAATAACTCAGGTCGCCGTAAACAACATCCCCTTCAAAGGGCAGAAATCCACCTGAGGCGCGCAGTATGGTGTACCCATCAAAGGTTTCCACCACAATATAATTGCAATCGTTGCTGCTATAGACTACGACGCCCCGCTCCTGGCGCAGCCAGTAATCTTCATCCTCATAAAATCCCCGTTTGGTACAAGAACCTAAAAGAACGGTTAAACCGATCAATAAAAGAGAGAGGGTAAAAATCCGTTTCATAGCTGGTGTTTTTTATGTTCAGAAATTGTATTTACCTATAAGATGAAAAAGGCAGGCCAAGGTTTGATGACAAGATGTTAAATTCGTAACTCAATTCTTAAAGCCTTTAACAGATCATGAGAATATCCCTAAGCTTGCTGACCGGCCTGTTGCTTTTTCTCCAGGCCAGCACCCAATCCAACCAACCTTATTTAATCCTGGGTACCTATACGGGTACAGGAAGCAAGGGAATTTATGTGTACAGGTTCAACACCACCACGGGGAAAGCAGAGCCTGTCAGTACGGTAGCATCCAGCAATCCTTCTTTCCTGGCGATTTCAAAGAATGGTGATTTTGTGTATGCGGTAAATGAGGATAAACCAGGTAAGGTAAGTGCCTATGCATTTAATAAGACAACCGGTACGCTTAGTTTTTTGAATCAGGCAGATGCTGAAGGAGACCATCCCTGTTATATTGCCATGGACAAAACAGGAAAGTGGGTGGCTGTAGGAAATTACAGCAGCGGCACACTGGCACTCTTTCCGGTGCAAAAGGATGGAAGCCTTGGTAAATCTGCTCAAGTCATCCAACACCTGGGTTCCAGTGTCAATACCGAAAGACAGGAAGGGCCTCATGTACATGCCACTGTTTTTTCCCCGGATAATAAGTTCTTACTCGTACCCGATCTCGGAACCGATATCCTGCGTGTTTATGCTTTCAATGCTAAAAAAGGAAGGCTTGTCCCGGCAAAATCTCCCGTTGCTCCCAGCGAAGCAGGCGCCGGCCCCAGACATTTAAGCTTCTCTCCCGATGGAAAATTTGTCTACTTGTTGGAAGAACTAACCGGGACGATCGCCGTATATGAATTTCAAAAGGGAAAATTATTACTGCGTCAGAATATCTCTGCGCAGCCACTGGACTATCTGGGCCCAGCCGGTAGTGCCGATATCCATGTTTCTCCCGACGGCCAATACCTGTATGCCTCCAACCGCGCCGAATCAAATACGATTGGCATTTTCAAGATCCAGCAAGGAACAGGATTGTTGTCCCTGGCAGACCATGTGTCGACCGAAGGAAAAACACCCCGCAATTTTAATTTCGATCCTACAGGGAAGTTCTTATTGGCGGCTAATCAGAACAGCAATAATGTGGTCATTTTTAAAGTGGATAAAGCAAACGGATTTTTGAGTGATAGTGGAGAGCGGATTGAAGTACCAAAGCCGGTTTGTGTGGCATGGATAGAGTAAAGGGGGCTTACACCTTTCTTTTTTGTGACCTTGACTTATTAAACACATTCCTCCCCTTATCAATACCCTTTCTTTTCTCTTTCTGCACCTCTTCCGGAAGATGGATAAACTCCTGACACTCTGTACTGCAGCAGCCTTCATATTTCACCTTGCATTCCTCACATTGGATAAATAGCAAGTGGCAGGCTTCATTCACACAATTCACATGCGTATCACAGGGTTTTCCGCATTGGTGGCATTGGGCGATCACATCCGCTGATATCCGTTCTCCAAGGCGGTCATCAAAGACAAAGTTTTTTCCAATGAATTTATTGGTAAGCCCTTTTTCCCGGGCCTGACGGGTATAATGAATGATCCCTCCTTCGAGATGGAATACATTGGTAAATCCCTTATGCTTCATAAAGGCGCTGGCCTTTTCACAACGGATACCTCCGGTACAATACATGATGATATTCTTCTCCTTCTTATCCTTCATCATATTTACCGCCATAGGCAATTGCTCACGAAAGGTGTCACTGGGGATTTCGATCGCCTTATCAAAATGGCCAACTTCATACTCATAGTGGTTCCGCATATCAATCACGATCGTATCCGGGTCCTCGGTCAGCCGGTTGAATTCTTCGGCATTAACATATCGGCCCTTGTTTTGCATATCAAAATCCTTGTCCGTGATCCCATCGGCCACAATTCTTCGCTTGACCTTTATATCCAATACAAAAAAGGATTTGCCGTTGTCATCTACCGCAATATTTAAACGTAAATTCTCCAGACCGGGAATGGCATCAAGGGTTTGGCGGAATTTTTCAAGGTTTTCGGTGGGCACATTGATCTGGGCATTGATGCCTTCTGAAGCAATATAGATACGACCTAGGACCCCAAGTTCGGTCAACTGCAGGTAAAACGCATTGCGAAATGCCTGCGGGTCTTCAATAAAAAAGTACTGGTAAAAAGAGATGGTGGTCCGGGGCGTAGGGTCGTTGAGAATACGCTCTTTTAGTTCTTTGCGGGAGATTCGATTGTGAAGCACCTTCATCCTGCAAAAATACTTTTTTTTCCTAGTCTCTGGTGAACCGTACGCGTCCGTCAAATATCCCTCCAAGTCCTACCCTTACTCCATAGCTGTTTCCGGTACCCGGTTGCCAGGCCGTCACAAAATCCACCCGGAAAACCTTGAAAATATTCTCCAATCCAACAAACCCTTCCACATAGTAATTATTCCGGTTGACATAAAATGTATTGGCTCCTGCCACGAGGTTCCATTTTAGCCGATTGAATAAGGGGATCTTATTGGTGAGGAGTCCGTTGAAATGGTGTTCGGCATGTCCCACAAAATAGAAGGCTTCGGAATTACTGTACCTGTAATAAGGGGCCAGTTGAAAACTATTCAGGTATTTGGTATTGTAAAAGGTTTGGTTTCCGTTAAAATGCTGCAGGTCGGGAATCTCCACCTGGTTATCATTCAGGAAACCGCCGATGCTCAGGCGATACCGGAACTCTCCTTTTAATTTAAGATTGATATTATCAAACACCGAGAATTTCCATTTATCAAAATCCACATCACTCCCGGCCAGCTTATTTATCCCTTTGTTATACTGCAATTCAAAAGTGGGCCAGTCAGACCCGATAGGTATCTTATTCCTTGGCATTTCAATATACCGTTGCCCGGGTTGGTATTGGAACGTTATACCGGCCACCAAGGCCTGATGCCTATTAAAGGGGATACTGGCCAGTTCATAAGGATGGTTGGGTAAGAAGACCCGGTCCTTATTAAAGAAGGAGAAATCGGTGCTGTTTTGAACAGGTAATCGATCCTCATAAACCAGATTCACCTTCCAGTCCAGTCCATTTTCAAGCTTATTGTGGTACTCAATACCGCCAAACCAGTTCTCATAGAACTTAGCATAGTTCTGTTTAGCAATCAGGGTGTAGACCGTATTGGACAACGGGTCAATAGGTTCCTCCTGATTAAACTGTGACAAGCGCTTACCACCCGAAAATTTCCAGTATCTGTTTCGGTAGGATTGGCCGCGTTGACGAATGGTAAAGTCAGCAAAAGAATTCAGGTTTCCATTACTAAACCCATACCGGGTAAACCAATCCAGTCGAAATTCATGTTTTCCTTTCCGGGGAAAAATGCGGAGGCGCTGGTTTACCTGAAGGGCCAATCCTTCCACGGTGTTATACTGCAATTTAGGCAGCAGGGGTTCGATCCGGTAGTTGCCCACAAACTTGGAATTGTAAATATTCCGGTAGGTGCCCGACCAAATGATATTTTTGACAGTAACCGGCTTTTGATTTTTTCGGAGTGAATCCAACCTGGCCCTGGAAAACATCGAGTCCCTTTCAATCACGGCCACAGAATCCTTGAATTTATAATCCTGTTTCTCATCCGCCTCTAAAGGTACCGGTCTTACCTGATCCCAATACAGACTGTCCTTTTTGTTATAGGCACTATCATATTTCATGAACACCCGTCCAAAGGTCTTTTTGGTAAAGCCCGGATCGAGGTCATAATCATTGTACACATTGACAAAGTTTCCGGTGATATCAAACCCAAATTTTTTGGTTGCCAGATAGATCACCTGGTTCTTGGTACGCCAAATTTCCGGAGAAACGGGAACATGATCCTGGGTCACCCGAAGGGAATCCAGCAATTCGAGCTGGTAATCCTTTGTTGTAAGCAGCTCCAGACTATGAATTCTCCAATCATCTTCCACGATATTGATATATCCGGAAAAAAGCGGTTCATTTTTTCGGCGGGGGATCACTTTGATCCGGTTGATCATTTTCTTGTCCTCAAAAAAAGTGCCCTCCAGTTTATACCGGTAGTAATGCAATGCATTATCGGCGATGGGTGAAATAAACCCTCTTTTATTGATCGCATTGTCAAGCAGGACAACATTATTCTGATAAAAACTGATAAAGAAAGGAAAACTCAAACCGATCCCGCCTCCGCTCTGCCGGGATGAAATCACATCAAATTTGACCTTATTGGGTTCTTTATAAGATACCCTGGTCACAGATTCAGACAAAAAAAGTATTCCCCTGCCCAATGAGTCCAACCCATCGGAAGAATCGATCTCTATTTCCTGTCCAAAGAATTTTTTGGGTAACCCTCGTGAACGCATCAGTCCTTTGATGTAAACATCCACCACAAAGGAGTCCACTTGTTTATTATAAAAATCTCTTTTCTTTATCGCCTGACGTATGACCTCATAGGCGGGGTCTTCTCCATTTTTGACCACTACTTCTCCCAGGGTGGAAGCTTGTATGGGGAGTACAAAATCCTGAACCACGGACTCCCCTCCTATTCTGACTTCCTTTTCCTGGCGCTGGTAGCCTACATATTGGCAGACGATGGTATAGGTACCCGGATCGAGGTTTAAAAAATATTTTCCCTGGCTGTTAGCGGTAGTCCCCCGGGTGGTGCCTTTAATGTATACAGAGGCAAATCCAAGTGCCGCTCCCGATTCATCGGTGACGGTTCCGGATATGCGACCGGCATAGGAGAATATAGAAATAAAACTAACGAAAAGCAGAAGTAAAGATCGAATCATAGCGTAAAGGTTCCGGCGAAAATAAAAGCCGCGCAGCGAAACTGCGCGGCTGTATTCAAAGTTGGGTTAGATTTAACAGATGTGCAACCGATCATTTACTTTGACGCAGAAAACTTCCACTTAATGCGGCAAGTCCAGCAACCAAACCGCCCACCAGGGCTGTGACAAGAACCAACAAATAACTGTTTCCTTGCAGCGGTAGTAATTCAGCGATCCGTTTGGATAGGATACTCTGGTTAGCCATATCTATACGGAATGCGAGAATGCCCCACAAAATAAACAGGGCCAGGAATCCAGACAAGAATGCTTTTCCCGGCTTTTGGTGTACCAACGCGGCCACCAAAAAGGCTGCTATGGCAATCCCCCACCAGGGAAATTTCAAACCTGCAATAAAAGCGAGTGCGGCAGTCAGGAGAGTGGCGACAAAAAATTTCATGTAAACTATTTTAAGACTTGCTAAATGTTATTTTCCATTTGACCATATCACTAGTACGATCGGCCTCGTGCATGAACCAGAGCGTATTGTACTTACCCTCTACCCATGTATCCACAAAATTATCGTAGAAGCGACTGCCCGGATTTCCGTTCTGTCCACCAGGGTACACTCCATAGCCCGTGTTTTTGCCGGATAGATCAATGATCATCCGCCAACTTGGCCCATGGCTATGTGTCATTGCGTTGACAATATTTCCACTTCCCCCCACATGCAAACCCTTTCTGGCAAAAGGAAGCAGGGATTCTTTGAGCAGGTGGTAAACGGTCGGATTTTTAAAAGCAGACCAATTCAAGCGGTTTTCAGCCTCCGCTTTTTGCAGGTTCGGAATGGATTTTTTCAAAGAAAGGGTAATGACATCCGGAAGGGTCTCCACCACCGGGGTATTTCGGTTGTCCACATACTTCATTGCGGAGTCTTTTAACAACCATTCGATGGTAACCTGTTCATCGGGTAATGGCGTCATGGGTTTTGTTTGCCCGATATCATCTCTCCATATTTCCTGTTCCAGGCTATCATACCAACATTGAAATACTGTTTGCCCCTTGGAGTCGGGGTCACCCCGGAGGTCCCAGGCCCGAAGGATCTCCAGAAATTTCTTCTCTTCCCCATTCAGTTCGCCCTCGCGTACATGTTTAAGTAAGACAGGTACCAGATTTTCTGCCAGGGAGTTGCGATAATTTGCCTGCAGGTTCATCATATCCTTTACGGTTACCTTGTCCATAGCGGCCAGTTCCCTGGCTATGGTAACCCCTCTTGGGGTAATATATGAACCGGGAATAAAATAGGGATAGCTTGAATCCACGGGTCGTTGGTTGGCACTGAATAAATATCCCAGGGCGGGGTTCTTACTGTGCGGGTTTTCTTCCTGCGGAATAAATCCCTGCCACATAAAACTGCTATCCGTCCCAGGCATCACATAGATTCCCTGACGGTCCCAACGCGCCGGAAACTTCCCTTGTTGCCAAATGGCAATATCTCCTGATTTGGAAGCAAAAACAAAGTTTTGTCCGGGGCATTGAAAATTTTTGATGGCAGCTAAATAATCATCATAATTCTTCGCCTGGTTCAGGTAATAAAAAGTTGACCCTTCATTACTGGGGTCGTGGGCAGTCCAGCGAACGGCAAGGTTCCGGTTACCGGTCAGGTCATCGGTAAAATTCTCATCATACATTACCGGCCCAAATACGGTATAAGCCACCGTGTCGTAAACTACCTTGCCTCCCTTTATTTTAACTTCCTCAGGTTTTAAGGTGGTGGGGGTCCATTGCCCGTTGAACCAGTATTCCTTTTTAGAGTTATCCTTGAATTTGATCTCAAAATAATCTTTCACATCCCGTTGTGCATTGGTTACTCCCCAGGCCAGACTATCGTTGAACCCGATGATCACAAAGGGGCTTCCGGGAAGGGAAACTCCGTAGGCATTGCTTTTGGGTGTGACGACCTGAAGTTCGTACCAGATGGAAGGAAGGGATAGTTCAAGGTGTGGGTCATTACATAGAATGGGTGCACCTGATTCAGTACGGCTACCGGATACCACCCAATTATTGCTTCCATTGTTTTTATCCGGTCGGCTAACCTCGGTGATATTGACAGCTTGTTTGTTTCCCAGATAAAGGGAATCGGCTATAGCAGGCTTTACGGGTACAATGCCGGGTGTGGCAAAAGGTGTACCGGCCGGAACGATCGGCATCAATGAATCATTCACTTGCGGATACAGGGCCTTTAATTCTTCATCAGAGAAAACTGATTTAGCATTGGTATAGGCCAGGTCATTCTCTGTACCTGATGAGAGCATTTTGGCCATCATCTTCAACAGGAGGGCTGTCCGGTAATTGGTCCATTTTTCCGGTTTAAAGTTGAGGATCTTGTATTCGAGGGGTAATTGACTTTCGGTCAATGAGGAGATATAGGCGTTCACACCGGCGGTGTAGGCGTCGAAGGCAAATTTTGTATCACTGGTTCCAATGGCTTTTACCGCATTCTCTGCGGCATACTTCATACCAAGACGGCGTTGCTCGCGGTCAAACCGCACCGCTTTTTCGCCGGCGATCTCACTGGCTCTTCCTTCCGCAGCAAGTGTCTGAAGGTCCATTTGAAAGAGGCGGAAACGCGCGTGGAGGTATCCCTGCGCAAAATAGGCATCACGTTCATTATCGGCGAAAATATGGGGTACCAATCGTTCATCGAGGTACACTTCCGCCTTGCCTTCGATATCCGGCAGGACCAGATCGGTACTGTAATCCGCATCGGTAGGTTCGGCATTCTGCCAAAATCCATGTTGCGGACTTAAGAACTTACCCAATGGCATCGGTATGGATTCACCAATCGGGTTGTTGAGCAGGTAGACCAGGCCACCTGTAAGGGCGGTACTGATGATAAAAGGGATGATTCGCATGATCGTTAGACGCAGTCAGGTTATAAAAAGTGGGAGAAAGATAATAAAATAAAAAGATTAACGAACTATCGTTTTCCTTCCACCATTTTGACAAAGGAAAAACGGTCAAAGACCTCTTCTTTCAGGGCTCCGTTCTCCTCTTTGGTCAACCGCATCATTTGCTGTACTTCACCTGCACCTAGCGGTAATACCATCATTCCGCCGGGTTTTAATTGTTCAATGAGTTTGGGTGGTATCACAGGCGCAGCGGCTGTGATAAGGATCCTGTCAAAAGGCCCATAGGTTGGCAAACCCTCATAACCATCCCCATAGAAGAATTTGATCGAGGGATAGGATTTCAGGTGTTGAAAGGCCCGGTTATTATCAAAGAGTTTTCGTTGTCGCTCGATGGTAAAGACCTGTGCCCCCATTTTTGCCAGTACACAAGCCTGGTAAGCACTTCCGGTACCCACTTCCAGCACTTTATCAAAGGGCTTCACTTCCAAAAGCTGGGATTGATAAGCGACTGTATAGGGTTGGGAAATGGTCTGGTCCTCCCCGATTGGAAAGGCCCTGTCCTCATAGGCCAACTCATCAAATGCAGAATCGAGGAAAAAATGACGGGGGATGGAATCAATGGCATTCAGCACGCGATCGTCGGTGATCCCTTTTTCGCGGATGCCATCGACGAGTTTACGACGCAGCCCTTTGTGGCGGTAAGTATCTTCGGTGGGTCTCATTCTCCCCCGCAAGATAATTGCTTTGAAAATATATGTGCATGATAATTTTGGTAGTAAAGGGTCAACCCTGTAATTTTCACGACCAAAACCAACTCTATGCGCCCAATTACTTTCGTTTTGCTTGCTGCTATGATGCTGATCCAGTATTTCATCTGGAGTTCCTGGTATGTGACGATGGGAACTTATATGGGAGATCAACTGGGTAGTGACGGAAAACTCATTGGTCAGGCTTACTCCATGCTTGCCCTGGCCACCATGGTTTCCCCTTTCTTTGTAGGAATGATCGCCGACCGGTTTTTTGCGGCGCAGAAGATCATGGGTGTACTGCACCTGGTGGGAGCCGCCCTTTTATTTTTTACCACCCAGATCTCCGATGGCTCCACCTTTAAATGGATCATTCTTTTGTATTCCCTGGCCTATATGCCTACAATCGCGTTGTCGAACAGCATTGCCTTCCACCAAATGAGCGATCCGGGAAAACAGTTTCCCTGGATCCGGGTTTTTGGTACCATAGGTTGGATCATTGCCGGGTTGATGATCTCGCAAATGGGGATCGAAAAATCAGCAACGACCTTTCATGTAGCCGCCGGCGCGTCTGCTTTGCTCGGGCTGTTGAGTTTTGTGCTGCCTAATACTCCACCCAAAGGAGGAAAGACCGATGGATCAGCCGCCAAGGCACTCGGTACCGAGGCTTTTGTTTTGTTTAAAAGCCGGCCCTATCTCGTATTCTTTATTGCTGCCATCCTTATATGCATCCCTCTTTCTTTCTATTATGGTTTTGCCAACCCCTTCTTAAATGAATTGGGCGTTGACAAAGCTGCTGGTAAAATGACCATGGGCCAGGTATCTGAAGCCGTATTCATTCTGGCCATTCCATTCCTGTTCAATAGTATTGGGGTGAAAAAAATGCTCATCCTGGGAATGCTGGCCTGGATTGGCCGTTACATCTTATTTGCCTACGGCGACAATGGCGCCAATTCCTGGATGCTCTACGCAGGTATCATTTTACACGGTATTTGTTATGATTTCTTCTTTGTAACCGGCTATATGTACACGGAGAAAAAAGCCGGTGAAAAAATCAAGAATGCCGCTCAGGGACTATTCACCTTTGCCACCTATGGGTTAGGCATGGTGATCGGTACCTGGTTCTCCGGTATTGTTGTAGATAAATACCAGGTAGCCGATAAGCAACACAACTGGACAAATATCTGGTTTGTTCCCGCCGTGATCGCCGCCGCCGTTTTAGTTTATTTCATCGCGTTCTTCCGGGAGAAAAAGGAAGTCGCAGAAGCCTAGGTATTTTTCAAATGTTCAAATAGTCAAATCATGAAGAAGATCTCCATGCTTGGTTCCGGATTTATTGGCCGGTTCTATGCGGATTCATTACAAGGTTACCGGAACAGGGATAAGATCGTGAGTATCTATTCCCGTCGCGAGGAAAGTGCAAAAAAGTTTGCGGAAGATTATAAAGTGGGTCATTGGACCACAGATATGGAAGCCTCCATTGCCCACCCCGATGTAGAGGTGGTCTGTATTTCCCTCCCTAATAATTTGCATGAGGCGGCTGTGATGCTTTGTTGCAAACACAAAAAAGCTGTGATCACCACCAAACCGCTTGGAAGAAATGCGGAGGAGGCCAAGCGGATGTTGGAAGCAGTTGAAAAAGCAGGCATTTTCAATGGATACCTTGAAGACCTTGTGTACACACCCAAATTCTTAAAAGCCATTGAAAGCGTCAAGGCAGGGGCATTGGGGCGTATTCTCTGGGCAAAATCGCGCGAGACCCATCCCGGCCCGCATAGTGACTGGTTCTGGGACCTGGAGCAGGCCGGAGGTGGTTGTATCCTTGACCTGGGTTGCCACTGCGTGGAAATTACGCGGAGTTATATCGGAAAAGACATTAAGCCCGTTGAGGTGATGTGCTGGGCCGACACACAAGTGAAACCTATTGATGCCGAAGACCATGCCATTGCATTGGTAAAATATGAGAACGGAGCAATTGGTCAGTTTGAAGTGAGCTGGACTTTCCGGGGTGGACTCGATCTGCGCGATGAAGTAATGGGTAGCGAAGGCACTATCTGGATCAATAGTTTTCTGCGCACCGGATTTGATATGTTCACTACCGGCAAAGGAGCCGACTATGTAGCCGAAAAAGCAGAAAGCAATACCGGGTGGGTATTTCCTGTGGGCGATGAACTAAATGAATTGGGGTATAACCATATGTTCATGGACATGTTCAATGCCATGGAAGAAGGGCGTGCGCCAAAAGAAACATTTTATGATGGATACGTGGTGAATTGCGTATTGGATGCTGCCTATCGTTCGTCCAAGTCAAAAAAATGGGAACCTGTGCTGCTGGATATCTGGAGGGGACGTGTAGGGGTATCCAAAGACAGCCACCTGACTGAATACGATGCGGAACACTACCTCGTAAAGGAAGAAGTAACGCACTATGGAGCAAAGAAAGTGATATTGAAGAATAAGGCTACCGGGAAAATCTCCGAAAGAGTACTGGAGTAAATTCTCTTACAAAGCCAGGTCTTCGATGATCTTCGATATCTTATCGCCCAACTGTGTATTCACAGCTTCATATCCTGCTGCCGTAGCCAGACTTCCGTTTACACTAAAGTAAAACTTGATCTTGGGTTCGGTGCCGGATGGACGGGCAGATATTTTGCTTCCATCTTCCAGAATAAACTGCAATACGTTGGACTTTGGTAAGGTGATCTCCCAGGATTCTCCGGTCTGGAGGTTCTTGCCTTTGCGGAGTTCATAATCGAGCAATTGAACTACGGGGCTTCCACCCAATAAGGCCGGCGGATTGTTGCGGAACCTTTCCATCATGTTGGCAATCTGCTGTTGGCCATCCATGCCTTTTTTGGTAATGGAGATCAGGTGTTCTTTAAAGAATCCATATTCCACATAGAGGTCGAGTAATTTCTGAAACAGGCTGCGCCCTTTGCTTTTTTCATAAGCGGCCATTTCACAAAGCAGGGCCACGGCACTCACGGCGTCCTTATCCCGAAGCTGGTCACCGATCATTAAACCAAAACTTTCTTCGCCACCGATCACATAATTTTCTTTGCCTTCTTTTTCTTTGATCAATTCGGCGATCCATTTAAACCCGGTAAGCACATCATAGCAGGCAATCTGGTTTTTTTCCGCTATTCGATTGATCATCTCCGTGGTTACAATGGTTTTGATCACCATATCATTGGCCTGAGCAATGCCTTTAGCCTTTCTGGCTTCGATCATGTAGTTAAAGGCCAAAACAGCGGTCTGGTTCCCATTCATCAATACCCAGTTGCCCTTATTGTCTTTAATGCCGATACCAACCCGGTCTGCATCCGGATCCGTACCCAGGAGGATATCCGCATCCAGCGCCTGGGCCATTTTCAAGCCCATGCTCATGGCTTCACTTTCTTCCGGATTGGGATAGACCACCGTGGGGAAATTTCCATCCGGCTCCATCTGTCCTTCTACAATATGCACATTGGTAAAACCAAACTCCTTGAGCACGGTGGGTACCAGTTTGATCCCCGTTCCATGGATCGGGGTATATACGATCTTGAGGTCATGCTGTTTTGCAATCACATCCGGATAAACGCTCAGGCTTTTCACCATGGCGATATAGGCCTCATCAATCTCCTTCCCAACAAGGGAAATATTGGCTTCTCCCCCACTCCATTTTACTTCCGACACAGAACCGATTTTCTCCACTTCGCGGATCACGTTCTTATCATGCGGAGGTACCAATTGTCCGCCATCATTCCAATAGGCTTTATAGCCATTGTATTCTTTCGGATTATGCGAGGCCGTACAAACCACACCGCCCTGACAACCCAGGTGCCGTATGGAAAAACTCAATTCAGGTGTAGGCCGCAGGCTTTCAAACAAAAACACTTTGATGCCATTGGCGCCAAATACATTGGCCACCGTTTCTGCAAAAAAGCGACTGTTATTCCGGCTGTCATGGGCAATGGCCACTTTCACCTGTTCATTAGGAAATGATTGTTTCAGGTAGTTGGCATACCCCTGGGTAGCCATACCCACTGTATATTTATTCATCCGGTTGGTACCTACGCCCATCAATCCGCGCAAACCACCGGTGCCAAATTCCAGACTTTTATAAAATGCATCGGCCAGTTCCTGAGGATTGGTTTCTTGTAAACGTTTGATCTCCTCCCGGGTGGCTTGATCAAATTCTTCGCCGAGCCAAATGGATACCTTTTCCTGAATTGCCGTTTCCATATGTGTATTAATTAGATTATTGGGAGGAAAGTTAAAAAATTATTGATTATGAACTATTAATTAATCATTCAACTTGACCTTCACGTATTTTTGTAGCATGAAGTCCGTTTTCCTCCATTTACTATTCTTCTGTTCAATCCTGCCTCATGGCCAGGCCCAAACAAGGGATAGCTTACCCGATTTCGGAAAACGGCAACTCCTCATCGGCGGGGTCAATCTGGCTGGTTATGGAGGGTCCCTGGTATTACTGAATAATACCTGGTACAAAAAATACCCCAAATCCCCTTTTCACACATTCAATGACACGCGAGAGTGGAACCAGATGGATAAGATCGGTCATGCATGGACAGCCTATAACACAGGACGTGCTTCTTCGGCCATGTGGAAATGGGCCGGGCTGTCAAATAAAAAGGCTACGCTGATCGGTGGCCTGAGCGGTACGGCCTATCTGACCGTGATCGAGGTCCTGGACGCCCACTCAGCTGAATGGGGTTGGAGTTGGGCCGATATGGGAGCCAACCTGGCCGGATCAGGATTATATATTGGGCAACAATTGGCCTGGGAGGAACAGCGTATTCAATTCAAATTCTCTTTTCACCGGATGAAATATGGAGACAATGAGCTGAATGATCGTTCAGGTGAACTGTTTGGGAATAGCTGGTATGAACGAATGCTAAAGGACTATAACGGCCAGACTTACTGGCTAAGCGCAAACCTGAAATCATTTTTTCCGCAAAGTAAAATACCGGGTTGGCTGAATCTGGCGGTTGGGTATGGGGCGGATGGGATGTTTGGAGGGTTTGATAACACCGGGAAAGATGAAAATGGGAATTTGGTTTTTGACCGGCGGGATATACCCAGAAAAAGACAATTTTACCTCGCGCCGGATATTGATCTTACCAAAATAAAAACGAATAGTAAGTTGTTGCGTACCCTGCTACAGGGGTTGAATTCGTTTAAGTTCCCGGCTCCGGCTTTTATGGTGGATAGTAAAGGGAAAGGCCGATTTTATCTTTTCTATTTTTGATGTTCGTTCTTCGTGTCCTTCGTGCTTCTCTTTGTGTCCTTTGTGTCCTCTACGCAAGACTGGCGTAGAGGACACAAAGGACACAAAGGGGGCATAAAAGACACGAAGAAGAATAATAATTATTCCAGGTAAGCCCCTACCACATCTTCCCCCTCTACTTCCACAAAAATGTGTTCCTGCAAAGTAGTAGCCAGGGAAAGACCCACATAGTCAGGGTGCACGGGATAAGTTTTGTGTGTACGCTCCACCAGCACCAGCATCTGAATCTTTTTGGGGTGAAATTCAAGAAAAGGTTTCAGGGCATAAACCAGCGTTTTCCCGCTGCTGGCCACATCATCCACCAGAATGACCACTTTGCCATTGAAATCTATCTCTTCGCTCAGTTCCACTGTGGTGGGCAGGTCTTTATCCAGTTGAACGGTGATCACCCGGGTCTGGATGGAAGACAGATTAGCAAACCTCGCCTGCAACCATCGGGCAATGGCACTTCCCCTTTCCCGGATTCCGGCAAAGATGATCTCTTCCTCCCCGGTATTGTTTTCGAGGATCTCATAGGTCATTCGCTCCAGTTTTTTCCGGGCAGTTTCCCTGTTCAGGATATAATTCTTTTTCTCAGCCATAGGGATGATTGTTTTGCTACTCAAACATAAGGATTAATTTAGCACTACAAATGATTTGAACATGAATTGGTTGCCACAATTACTTTTTGTCCTGGTTTCCCTTTTTGCCATCGGGTTATTTGCCCGGAATGCCCAAAAGATCCGGCGCAATATCCTGTTGGGACAGAAAGAGGAATTGAATGACCAACCCGTCTTGCGGTGGAAGAATGTACTGCTCCTGGCCTTTGGGCAGAAAAAAATGTTCAAGAACCCGCTGGTGGCCATTCTGCATTTTGTGGTCTACGCCGGATTTATCATCATCAACATAGAGGTATTGGAAATCGTGCTGGATGGAATGACGGGTCAACACCGCCTGTTTGCCGGCCCCCTGGGTGGTGTTTACGAGTTTTTGATCAATGCTTTTGAGATACTTGCCTTGTTGGTCCTTCTGGCCTGTGTAGTATTCCTGGTGCGCAGAAATATCATCAAACTTAAACGGTTTATTAGTCATGACCTGGATGGTTGGCCAAGGAGTGATGCCAATTATATCCTGATCACGGAGATCGTACTGATGAGCCTGTTTTTACTGATGAATAGTGCCGACCGTGCCCTTCAACTTCAGGGACATGCGCATTACACCGATACCGGAAATTTTGTGCTCTCCGGTTTATTGGCCCCTTCCATGGTTGATTGGTCACCCTCGACCCTGATCGGTATCGAGCGGGTGGCCTGGTGGTTACATATCCTGGGCATTTTCGCGTTTCTAAACTACCTGCCCTATTCCAAACACCTGCACATATTACTCGCTTTCCCGAATGCCTATTTTGCCCGGCTTTACCCGCAGGGGTACATGAAAAATATGGCGTCCGTACAGAATGAAGTGCTCTATGCCATGCAACCTGAATTGGCCCCTGCCGATGCCGCCCCACAGGGTAAGTTTGGGGCCAAAGATGTGTTTGACCTGAGTTGGAAAAACCTGCTGGATGCTTATAGCTGTACCGAATGTGGACGATGCAGCGCGGCCTGCCCGGCCACCCAGACCGGCAAACTTCTTTCTCCCCGAAAGATCATGATGGACACGCGTGACCGGCTCGAAGAGGTAGGCAAAGTGATCGACAAGAACGGGACCTTTGTGGATGATGGACGTAATCTGCTTAGCCATATTTCAGTGGAGGAATTAAGGGCCTGTACTACCTGTAATGCCTGCGTGGAAGCCTGCCCGGTATCCATCGCCCCGCTGGAGATCATCCTTGAACTCCGTCGGTCATTGATCATGGAGGACAGCAATGCCCCACAGGAATGGAACGCCATGTTTGGGAACGTAGAAAACAACTTTGCCCCCTGGAAATTCTCGCCGGACGAGCGGGATGCATGGGTGTCCTAGTGTCCGACGGTTTATCCGTAACAAATAAATCGAACCGATTTACGTTATAGCCAAAAAAAGTTTGTCATGCGTAGACTATTCCTTCTCCTGGTCGTTCTCACCAGTCTAACGGCTCTCGCACAAAAACCCTTTGAGTTGGGTGCGGAATACCACTACATGGTAGGAAAGGGATTCAAGGATCATATTGGAGGAGTCCGGGGTGAATCATTTTCAGGGAAAGGCAGTTTTAGTGTGGGGCTTACCTACCAATTTTCCTCCTCCGCCTCTTATTCCACATCAAAAGGATTTGGCCTTTATGCTGGGTATCGGTATTCCCTGGGAAATAACGCCAATGGCAGCAATCCCTTTATTGGGGCCAAACTGATGTGGCACCTGTTGAGTTGGGAAGGGAAGTCAAGCCTGTTTAGTCCTATGTTCACTCCGATAGCAGAAGCCGGGTATCATCTCGTTTTTGCCAAGCATATTTTTGCAGCCCCAACCATCGGTTATGGATATACACTGCGTATCATTCCTGATTATAATTCGTTGGATGAAGATGCGGGAGGAAGGTTGATCCCATCGCTGGCAGCTGGATACCGGTTTTAATTTTTGTTGATCCCTGATTACGAATGGATATTCTTCTCCAGTCCGTGCGTAACCTCCTCGGGGTGTTCCAATTGATGAGCAACATCTTTTTTGCGTACAATTTTCCAGAGTTGAATTAAAGCGGTAATGGCAAAGATGCTGCCTATGATCCAATTGAGAATATTCTGATTGTTGTTGAGGCGGTCAGCAATGACCTGTCCTCCGAAGATGAAAACACAGTTTCCCATCAGGGTACCGATACCAATACCCAGGATATAAATGTTGTAATGAGCGATTTTTGGTTCGAGTATTTTTTTGGTAAAAAGCACGGTACTCCATCCAAACCAGAAAGGGATCTGAACGGGATTCAGCGCACTCATCCCTAATCCCAGCCAGAACCGGTGAAGTGTGCTGCTGAGTATGACATTCTCCCCTACAGTAGGATGCAATGCCGCATAAAAACTGGAAACGGCCAGGGCCAGAACGATGATAAACGTGAGCCATTCCAGTATCTTGAAAATCCGCTCTTGTTTTCGTACCCAATCCATGGCCACCAATGATAGCCTGACGTACACCATTTCAGCGGTGAGGGAACCGATCGAAAACCATAAAGCCGGGCTAATTCCATCGGTGACCGATATCTGCATGGCGGCCACATTCAGGGTACCCAGGGGAAGGGAACCCAGAAAACTGACAAGCAATCCAACAAAAAGAACACGGACCAACGGGTGCATGGATCAAAAATAGGGAAAAGGTAAAAGCGAATAGCTAATAGTCATTCGTAGTTGGCTTTTAGCTTTTTTCAATGCCTACTAAACGGGCATGTACATCCTGAAGTTTTTTTGTGTAAATGCGGCTGGCACGGAACATGGCCTGGCCTTCGGCAAATGTCATATAAGGATAGCCTCGCTTATGGTTTTGTCGCGCGATCCTGAATAGAATTTGGTGATGCCGGATCAGTTCCTTCCATGCAAAGAAGAGGGAGTGTTTGGGGTCATACATATGCGTGGGTTCGCTTCCTGCGCCGTTTAGCTCAATCACGGAGAAATTTTTCCCCTGTCGTAATTCTTCCCAGTCATTAAAACGTATATCTAACCGTCCAAAATAAAATTCAGGGACCTGTTGGCAATAGTCATCCATGATTTGGGTAAGGCGGTCATCAATCTGGTCACTGTGATCCAGAAAAAGAGCTCCGCGGGCATGGTTCCCATAGGGCAATAGTTCGATCTTCTCCCCTACGGGAGGTACTTCGTTCCAGGTGGACCCATATTCCTTTTCCAGTGCCTCCCATTGCAGGGCATAGCGGGGATTGGCCAGTACAAGTTGGGCCAGGCTTTTTTTTCCATCACAGGTCACTGTCATGAATTCCTTTCCAACAATACCGGTTATAAACCCCTTTGGTTGGTCAGGGAACCGGCAATAAAAGATACCTACTTCATTTTTCCAGGGTACAAACTCCTGAATAAGAAAATCAATTGAATAAGCAGGAATAAAATGCAGTATGTCCGAATCCGATTCCAACTTTTGCGCGGCCAACCCTCGCATACCGATATCGGGTTTGGCGATCAGGGGAAACTGAAAACCATTTTCCCTGATTTTTTTGATGACCTCTTCCGCTGCATGATGTGCGGGAAACAATAGTGTACGTGGATAGCTTCCGGAAGGAAGGCTGTCATAGATCTTCTTTTTTGACTCCATCAGAAACCCTCCGTTCTCGATCAAGGGGTCGGCCGCGGTAAAAAAGTATTTCCATCCACTCCGGATACAAAGCCAGGCATAGTATACATAGTCGGGTATATAGACCAGGTGCATATTCCAATATTCCCAATGAAATAACCGGGTCAGGAAGCGACTGAAGCGGCTTGGTCTTACACTCATAGTTCGATTAAAGGTACCTGGGTAAAATGAAGAGATTGCTGGGTACTTTGCCGGGTTTGAATGTCGAGGTAGCTGATCTCCCCATCATTTTTGCCCAGCTCCATTCCGGTAATACTCACGGTGAATACCTGATCATCCCGGTTCATCAACAGATCATTTTCCCTGTCGCCATCACCCGTATGTTCGTGAAAATAAAGCAGGTCCTTGAGATTGGGTTGGGGGTGATCTACGAGCCATTTTTCAAACCAGTTTTTGCGTTTGGCGATGATCTCAGGTGGATATAAGGTAACCGATGACCAGATATGGGGAATTTCCTTATTCAAGGGAAGACTTTGTTTCTTACTCCCATCCCACCGACATTCAAAAAGATGCTGGTCTTGCCATATGACAAGGGTAAAGGGTTCAATAAATTCAAGGGGATAGGAACGGAAATGATCGTAAGGGGATTTTGTTTTAAGCAGGTCAAGCAGTACCAGTCCCCTGCTCTTTTCGTAAGGAGGCGAAGGTTCATGTTTTACAAATCCTCCATTTAGCAATACTACTGCCGTCCCCTTTTCATGTACGCCCAGCCAGGTGCCTCCTGCATGGGCATCCCGGGGATACCAAATTTTTCCTGTTACCGTATCATACCGCTGTGGGGGCATGGCGGCATCACGCCAATGTTTCTCATCGCGATTGGAAGCGATCAGCACTCTATCACCAACTGGTACGAAGCTAACAGTGCACATGATTTACAAGTTAGGTTTTTGTCGGGTATGTATTCCACTCAATCATATTGCTCCAACAACTTAAAATGGGCCCGGCTTTTTTTGAGAAAATCATATCCTTTTCTGAACGACCAATAGGGCGTGCCATTTTTGTGATTATACCGGCTAATATGATAGAGGGCCTTCCAGTGACGAAGAATTTCCGCATAGGCTTTTCCGAGTGACATACCGCAATCATAAATATGATTGGGTTCGGCACCACACCCATTGTATTCCAGAATGAAAAAGTTGCGTCCCTTTTTCAGGTCCTCTATCGAAGTTGTTTTTATATCATAGCGACCGTAGAAGAAATTACCGTTGTAATGACTAAGCCGGTCAAAGACCTCGTGCAATTCTTCATCAATTTCCTTATGTAAATTAGTGAAATGCGCTCCACGGTTATGGTTTCCGGCATAGGACAAGTAGAATATTTCATCTTTAGGCACTACGCGGGAAAAACGATGCCCATGCCGGTGGTGCATCTCCTCCATCCGGTATTTGGCCCGTGGATGAAGTTGTATCAGTTCCTCCAGGGTATGTTCCCCATCGCCACAAACATGGAGTAGTTCCTTATGGATGAACCCACTCACTGTTCCTTTTGCCTGATTGGGATATCGAAAATAAAAGACACTCAATTCCACCGGCAACATCACAAGGTCTTGTACAATGTATTCCACGGGAATCCGCTCGTGGTATTTTTGCAATTGTTCTTCTGACTCGATCTTGCGGAAGAGGATCCCTTTCATACCCACATCCGGCTTAACGATAAAGGGGTATTCAAATCCCGATGCAGCGATCTGTTTCTTTACTTCCTCAAATGGAAGGTCATGCATAATGTAGATGGTGCGGGGAACAAACTCAGCCGGCAATTGGTCATACATCTCTTTTTTGCCTTCCCCTTCAAAGCCACCAAAGGTGATGGTGGGATTGGAAGAACTAAAAAACCAGAAGCTCCTGCTGCGGAGACAATACCAGAACCAGACAAAGCTGATCGGGAAATAAAGGACATAGAAATTCCATAATTCCCAATTGGTGATCCTGCCAAACAGATTACTGATTTTCATGAAGTGGTCAAAAATAAAGCAGATAAGTTTATGTACATGGAATTTATTGAAAAAGAATTATATGCCTTAGTTTTGAATAAAGATCCATCGAATGAATGTTCCCACCGTCGCAGAAATGGTTTCCAGGGGTGAATCACCCGATGTCCTTTTTTGGGTAGGCTGTTCCGGCAGTTTTGATCAGCGGGCCCAGCGGATCACAAGGGCCTTTGCTACTATCCTAAACAGGGTTGGTATTCGCTATGCCATTCTGGGAAAGGAAGAGATGTGCACGGGAGATCCTGCCCGCCGGTCAGGCAATGAATTTTTGTTTCAGATGATGGCCTATCAGAATATCCAGGTGTTGAACAATTACGGAATTAAGAAGATCGTTACGGCCTGTCCGCATTGTTTTAATACGATAAAGAATGAATACCCTGACCTCGGCGGTAATTATGAGGTCATCCACCACACCACTTTTCTCCAGGAACTGATCAATGACGGAAAGATCCGGTTGAAAGACGGAGGAAGTTTTAAAGGAAAAAAGATCACCTATCACGATAGTTGCTACCTGGGTCGCGCCAATGGTATTTACGAAGCTCCCCGTCAGGTACTTGAACTATTGGATGCCGAACTGGTGGAAATGAAACGCTGTCGCAGCAACGGTCTGTGCTGCGGTGCAGGTGGCGCCCAAATGTTCAAAGAGGAAGAAAAAGGTGAAACACGTATCAATCTCGAAAGGACAAGAGAAGCGTTGAATACGGGGGCAGAAGTAATTGCGGCAGCCTGCCCATTTTGCAATACCATGATGACTGACGGGGTAAAGAATGCGGAAAAAGAAGATACCGTCAAAGTGCTGGATATCGCCGAATTGATTGAAGCGAGCATGGAGTCCTGATCGCCTGTTTTCACACCTGGTTCAATCGTTGTTGAATTTCCATTCCCTCCTTTAACCGGCCTTTGGGTATGGGTATGCGTATCTCGTCAAACGTAACACCTTTTCTTGTTTGCCATTCGTACGTAATGGCCAACAGGTTTCTCCCCTCTTTTTCGGCCAGGTCGGCCCGGCGCAACCAGCGGGTTTCCGAATGATAATCCAGTTTATTTCCATTGATGATCACCGCGCTGTTGGTTATGATGACTTCAGGCAGTGAGGGGTTACGCCAGCGAATGGTATTCAGTCGCATGGTATAACGGATCAAGGCATAAATGGTGCCGATCACCATGCAAATGGCCAGCGCCACCACCCAGGAGGCGCCCCGGGCAAAATGAAGCAAAAGGGTACCCAAAACGGTAATCAGTAAAGCTTCCAAAAGGACCTCCTCTCCTCTGATCTTTTTCTCCGTGCGGGTAAACGCTTCCCATTCCTCAACTGAGTAATACCAATGTGCTAAAACCGGATTTTTCGTCATGGTTTCCATGTATGCTGATTTCCGATGTAATTTAGCGGCATGAACTTGGAATATAAATACCACCTTGTGGGTAATTTTGACCCCGGATCGAGGGTTTGGATCTATCAGGCATCCCGTCTTTTCAGTATCGGTGAGGCCCTTGAGATCGAAGAAACACTGGAAGAATTTGTGCGGGACTGGAAAAGCCATGGCACCCCGGTCAAAGGATCGGCTCACCTCTTTTTCGGGCGATTTATCGTCCTGATCGCCGATGAAACTGCCACCGGTGTCAGTGGCTGCAGCACGGATAGCTCGGTCAGGTTGATCAAAACCATCGAAGCCAAATACCAAAACCCTCTTTTTGACCGAACCTTATTGGCTTTTGTGGTCAAAGACCGGATTGAGGTGCTCCCGCTTCACCAGTTCAAGTATGCCTGGGATAATCAATTCATTACTGAAGACACGCTTTACTTCAACAACCTGGTGGATACAAAAAAATCGCTTGAAGAAGGTTGGATCATCCCGGTCAAAGAGAGCTGGCTAATGCAGCGGGTATCCGTGTAATCGTTTTAGAGAAATTATACCCAATGGTGACCCTGAAATTCCGGGTCACGGTCATGTTTTCACTGACAAGATTGAAATTTGTGCCATAGGTGTACCGCCTTACGATCTGTTGCCTGAATGGATCGGTAGTACTTACGGACAGAATCAGCTTTTTGGATAACAATTTTGCCTGCACTCCCAGGTTTGTTCCTACCCTCCAGGAGGCATAGCCCTGTGGGTTACCAAACCGGTTGAAAGCAATTGAACTGGTGAAAGTGAGTATATCCCTGGGTGAATAGTTAGCTGA
>JANRLV010000038.1:0-30445 GCA_033762195.1 Chitinophagaceae bacterium
TTAATATAACACCATTAAAAAAACAAACATAAAAATTTTCAACAATTTAAAATCAAATATAAACCATCACATATCCCCGCCTCCCCCCCCACGTCTCAGGATTCTCACGTCTCTCGATTCTCACGTCTCACGATTTCCCCAAATCATGCCCCATCCTATCCCGCTTTGTGGCCAAGTACTTTTCATTGTGCGGGTTGGCGTGTATGCGAATGGGAATATTATCCACTACTTCCAATCCATAGCCAATCAGTCCCACTCTCTTCTTGGGGTTATTGCTGATCAGTTTCAATTTGGATATACCCAGATAGCGAAGGATCTGAGCGCCTACTCCATAATCACGTTGGTCCATTTGAAAACCCAAATGAAGGTTGGCATCCACGGTGTCCATTCCCTGCTCCTGCAGGCGGTATGCCTTGAGTTTATTCAACAGACCGATACCACGGCCTTCCTGGTTCATATAAAGAATGACCCCTTTCCCTTCTTTCTCCACCATTTGCATGGCGCAGTGAAGTTGTTCGCCACAATCACAGCGAAGCGAACCCAGGATATCCCCGGT
The DNA here is from genome assembly GCA_033762195.1 of Chitinophagaceae bacterium. Lineage (GTDB taxonomy): Bacteria > Bacteroidota > Bacteroidia > Chitinophagales > Chitinophagaceae > SpSt-398. The sequence continues at coordinate 557 of JANRLV010000038.1, forward strand.
GAAACAGGAGGAGTGGACACGCACCATCACCGGTTCATCGGCTTCCCATTTTCCTTTGATCAGGGCCAGGTGTTCATTGCTTGAATTCTTTTCGCGAAAGGCTTTGAGTTTGAACATCCCAAACTGGGTGGGCATATCTACTTCCACCACCTCCTCGATCAGGGAATCGCGCGTGATGCGGTATTCAATCAGGTCTTTGATGGAAATGATACTGAAATCAAATTTTTTGGCGATCTCCATTAATTGGGGGAGACGGGCCATCGAGCCGTCATCGTTCATGATCTCCACCAATACCCCAGCTGGTTGAAATCCAGCCAGGCGTGACAGGTCAATGGCGGCTTCGGTATGTCCCGCCCGGCGAAGTACGCCGCCGGTCTTTGCGCGCAGGGGGAAAATATGGCCTGGCCGGCCAAGGTCTTCCGGCCTGGTTTCCGGATCGATCAGGGCTTTGATGGTCAGTGACCTGTCCTGTGCTGAAATGCCGGTAGTACAACCATGACCCAGCAGGTCGACCGACACCGTAAAAGCCGTTTCATGCAAGGCGGTATTATTATTGACCATCAGCTCCAGTTTGAGCTCTTCACAGCGTTGTTCCAGCAAGGGGACGCAGATCAGCCCCCGGCCGTGTTTGGTCATGAAATTGATCACTTCGGGGGTGGCTGCTTCCGCGGCACAAATGAAATCTCCCTCATTTTCACGGTCTTCATCGTCGACCACGATGACCAGTTTTCCGGCACGTATATCCGCAATAGCTTTCTCAATCGAATCCAGCATATTCCAATTTTTAGCAAAATTAGCCACAATTTTCCAGCTTGTCTTTATACCCCTATCTTTGACCCGCTATGCAATGACCCGCATGCCCCGTTGGCAGTGGTTGGGGAGGTAATAAATTGTTAATAATCCACCCCTGCCCGGTAGTGTGGAAATTGCTTTCTTTGCACCAAAATTAACATAATGCTTATGTTTAAGAGAAGTATCCCTTACTTTATCGTATTGATTTTTACGTCATTGTGTTCAATGGCCCAGGTCACTACCAGTGGTATGACCGGTACGGTAAAGACCGACAAAAATGAGCCCCTTGTTGGCGCTTCAGTTACACTCACCCATGTTCCCACCAAGACCGTGTACACCACGATCACCCGGAGAGATGGCCGCTTTGATGTAGCCAATATCAACCCTGGTGGACCCTACACCCTTGAAATATCTTTTACCGGTTTTGACAAGCTGGTAAAATCTGACATTTTTGTTTCCCTGGGGGAAACTTCCCGTCAGGACCTCGCCATGGGACAGGATGTGAAAACCTTGTCGGAAGTGGTACTGGCTTCCTCCCGCCGCCGTGAAGGAGCAAAGGGGGGTACTGAAACCGCTGTAGGCCGCGATAAAATGCAAAACCTGCCTACTGTTGGCCGTAACCTCTCTGACTTCCTGCGTTATGTTCCCCAAGCCAAGATCACCAGTGACGGTGGTATATCCCTGGCTGGTCAAAACAACCGCTACAACTCATTCTATATTGACGGAGCCGTGAATAATGATGTATTCGGGCTTTCCGCTTCTGGTACCAATGGTGGCCAGGCAGGTATTGCCCCGGTTTCCATTGATGCCATCGACCAGTTCCAGGTCGTTATCTCTCCCTACGATGCTGCCTTAGGTAATTTTACCGGTGGTGGTATCAATGCCATCACCCGGAGTGGTACCAACGAGATCGAAGGTTCGTTGTACTATTTCTTCCGGAACCAGTCTTTATCGGGTAAAACACCTGGTGTAGACAAAAATGTAGCTACCAAACTGGCGGATTTCAAAAACCAGACCTATGGTTTCCGTGTTGGTTTCCCCATTGTAAAGAACAAGATCTTTATGTTCATCAACGGGGAGATGCAAAGAGATACCCGTCCCCAGCCTTATGATATCAGCGGATACCTGGGTAACTCCTCCCAAACGGATATTGAAAACCTGGCCGCTTATCTCCGTACAACGTATGGATATGAGCCTGGTAGTTATCTCGATAACCCCGAGAAGATCAATGCCGACCGTATCGTGGCTAAAATTGACTGGGCGCTCAACAGCAAGAATAAACTCAGCGCCAGCTATCGCTACAATGCCGGTGAACGTTATAACGTTAGCCGCAGCAGCAACAGCACCATCAACTTTTACAACAACGGATATATCTTCCCCAGCACAACCCATTCCGGTTCCATCGAATTGAACTCCCGTTTCAAGAAAGGATCTAACAATCGCTTGTTGCTGACCTTTACCAATGTAACGGATGACCGTGGTGCGATCGGTGATCCCTTCCCCCGTGTGACGATCCGTGATGGTTCTGGTTCTATCGTTTTTGGTACCGAGGAATTCTCTACCGGAAACCTGCTGAAGCAGAACAACTACGCCATCTTTGATGTATTCAAATTCTATAAAGGCAACCAAACCTGGTCGATCGGTACAGACAATGAGTTGAGCAATTCAACCAATATCTTCATCCGTCAGAACTATGGTTCCTATGTTTACAATAGCCTGGCTGCCTTTACCAGCGGTGGAACGGCTGCTACTTACAACCGCTCTTACTCCCTGCTGGATCCCGGAAAATCAGGTGATGAGTCAGTGAATGCAGCGGCTAAATTCAACACCCTTCGCTTAGGTTTCTTTGTCAATGATGAGATCCGGGTGGATGACGCTCTGACCATCAATGTGGGTCTGCGTTTGGATAACACCAAGTTCCTGACCACTCCCCGTACTGACAAATTCTTTAATGATACCGCACTGGCTAAGATCGAGCAGTATTACGATATGCAAGGTGCCCGCTCGGGTCAGATCTCCAGCCCCAAGTGGTCGCTTAACCCCCGCTTTGGTTTCGTTTATAAAATGGCCAAACACAACATGACCATCCGTGGTGGTGCCGGTTTGTTTACTGGACGTGTACCTCTGGTATGGCCTGGTGGTGTGTACAACAATAATGGTATCAGCCTGGCTGGTATCGCCCGCTCCAATGTGGCCTTCCGTGAAGATCCCTTTGGACAATATGTGGCCAGCGACTTTGGTATCAATGTACCTGTTCCATCCGGACAGGTGGACCTGATCTCCAAAGATTTCAAGATGAACAAAGTGGCCCGTACTTCCCTGGCCGTTGAAAAAACAGCCGGAAAGAACTGGAAATTCATTGTAGAAGGTATCTATACCAGCAATATCAACGAGATCGATTACAAGCGTGTTGACATCCTGCCTCCCACACTGCAATCAGTTGGAGCCGATGTACGTGCCGTATATCCCCTCTCTGGTAACTTCACTGCTCAGATCCCCTTCCGGAGCAATGGTACCAACCCCTACACCGGGGTGTACCTCCTGAGCAACAATGAAGATGGTGCCAAAGGGTATTCCTACAATATCTCCTTTACGATAGATAAAGGCTGGAGCAATGGTTTTGCTTTTAATGCCAACTATACCTATGGTCGCTCTATCGTGCGCAACGAGGGTACCAGCTCGCAGAACAACAGCCAGTGGCGTTTTATGGAAACCGTTTACGGACGTAACTTCCTGAACCTGTCTACCAGCGACTACGACCTGGGAAGCCGGATCAACGTATACGTTGCCAAAAAGATCACCTGGGCCAACAAGAAACTGGCTACCACCATTTCACTGGTGTACAATGGCCAGAGCGGAAGTCCGTTTAGCTATGTTATCAACCGCGGTATGATCCGTGATCTGGATAATTTTGAGACCAATGACCTGGCCTATATCCCGGCCGATATTTCGGAGATCAATTTCATCCAGAACGGTACGGCCAGCCCTGCCGACCAGTGGAATGCCTTTAATGCCTTTGTAGAGGGCGACAAATACCTCAAATCCCGTCGTGGACAATATGCAGAGCGTAATGGTGCCCGTTTGCCCTTTACCAATATCGTTGACCTGAAACTCCAGCAGGATTTCAACATCAAACTCGGTGCCCGTACCTACCAGGTGCAGGTGACCTATGATGTGTTCAACTTTACCAACATGATCAATAACAAGTGGGGTAAGGCCTATTTCATGACCAATGACCAGGCTGTTTTACTCGATTTCCAGGGTTATGTCAGCGCCACCGACCTGACTCCCCTGTACCGTTTTACAGCCCCCACCACCGGAAATTACTGGACAATTTCGGACGGTGTTTTCAACAGCGCCCGTTGGACCAGCCAGCTGGGTGTCCGCCTCAATTTCTAATTGATTCTCACCGGATAACGAAAACCCCGCGAAATCGCGGGGTTTTTTGTTTTTTGGGGCCAAAAGATTTAATTTGCCGCATTAAAGCGGATTTTCTCAAATTCGCAACCGAAAACTAATAATATGCTTATGCTTAAGAGAATTGTACGACTACTCTCCGTATTGTTCGTTATGTCCCTGTCCGTACAGGCACAAGAGACCAACAGTAGCATTGGCGGTTTGATCAAAGGAGCCAATAATCAACCGTTGGTTGGCGCTACCATCACCGCAGTCCATGTTCCCACTGGTACCAAGTATGTCGTTCTCGCCCGAAGCAATGGCCGCTTCGATATTAACAACATGACCCCCGGCGGACCTTACACCGTAACTGTTTCCTTTGTCGGATTCAATGATGAGGTAAGAGAGAATATCTTCCTCAGCCTGGGTGATAAAGCTTCTTATGATTTTGTGTTGGTGGATAAAGCCGGAAACCTGACCGAACTGGTGTTGACCTCCCGTCGCGCTGCCGGTACGGCCAAGACCGGTTCCGAAACCAGCATTGGTCGCGATAAGGTAGCCAACATCCCTACCGTATCCCGAAGCCTGAATGATTATCTGCGTGCAACACCACAGGCAAAGATCACCGGTGACGGTGGTGTTTCCCTCGCGGGTCAGAATAACCGTTACAACTCCTTCTTTATTGATGGTGCCATCAATAATGATGTATTTGGTTTGGCTGCTTCCGGAACAAACGGAGGACAGGCCAACATCAACCCTATCTCCATCGATGCCATCGACCAGTTCCAGGTGGTACTCTCCCCCTACGATGCATCGCTGGGTGGATTTACCGGAGGTGGTATCAACGCCACTACGCGTTCCGGTTCAAACGAATTGCATGGTGCAGCCTGGTATTATTATCGCGATGAGAAACTCGCCGGTAAAACACCTGGTGGTGTGCCTGTTGATCAGCGGATTCGCCTGGCCAATTTCCGTAACCAGACCTATGGTGCACGCTTTAGCGGGCCATTGATCAAGAATAAACTGTTCTTCTTCCTGCTCGGTGAGATCCAGCGTGATGAGCGCCCACAGCCTTTCAATTTCGCTGACTACAGAGGAAACTCCAATCAGGCTACCGTGGATAACCTGGTGTCTTACCTGAAAACAACTTATAACTACGATGCCGGATCCTACCTCGACAATCCTGAGCAGGTGAAAGCAAATCGTGTTACTGCCAAACTCGACTGGAACCTGGGCAAAAACAACCGGACCAAATTGTCGATGAGCTATCGCTACAACCAGGGCGAACGGTACAATACCAGCGCCAGCAGCAGCACCACCATCAACTTCTTTAACAACGGTATCCTCTTCCCCAGCAAATCGCATACAGGTACTTTTGAATTACGCAACAGCCTGAAAGGAGGCGCCTCTAACCGCTTGCTGATCACGTATACCGATGTTACCGATAACCGTGACCCGATCGGACAACCCTTCCCACGGGTAACGATCAATGACGGGGCCGGTCGCTTTATCTTTGGTACAGAGAACTTCTCTACCGGTAACTACCTGGCCCAAAAGAACTGGACCATCAATGATGTGTTCAAATTCTACCTCGGCAATAACCTGATCTCCGTCGGTACCGATAACCTGATCAGTAAAGCAAACAACCTCTTCATTCGTGACCTGTATGGTAACTATACCTACAACAACCTGAATGATTTTCTGAATGATGTAACACCTAACCAGTACTCGTACACCTATTCGAACCTGGAAGAGACTACCGATGAAAAGGATTCCAAATCGGCTGCCCGTTTCAATTATATCAACTGGGCCTTTTTTATCAATGATGAGATCAAAGCCAATCAGAACCTGACGATCAATCTCGGTCTGCGTGCAGATAAGACCGTTTTCCTGAACCGTCCCAATGCCGATCCCTTCCTGAACGATACCGCTTTGGCGATCATTTCCCAATACTATGATCTCAATGGTGCCCGTTCCGGCCAAATGGCAAAAGTTCCCTGGTCACTTTCTCCCCGTATTGGTTTTACCCTGCGTGTTCCGGATGAAAATACCACGGTTCGTGGAGGTATCGGTCTGTTCACCGGACGTATGCCCCTGGTATGGCCTGGTGGTGTATATAACAACACCGGTATCAACCTGGGTTCTGTAACCCAGACAACACCCGGGTTTGCCACTTTCTATTCCGGTTTCCGTCCCGATCCATTCAATCAATACACACCGGCTGACCTGAATACATCCGCCAGCACGGCCAAAGGCCAGGTGGACCTGATCGCTGCTAAATTCAAACTCCCCAAACTGTTCCGTACTTCATTGACTGTTGAAAAACGGCTCAGCAAAGGTTGGACACTTACCGTGGAAGGATTGTTTAGCAAGAATATCCACGAGATCTATTATCAGAACGTAAACATCCTGCCCCCTACTCTGAAAAGTGTTGGAGCCGGTGCACGTACAGTGTATACATTTGGTGGTACCCCCAACAGGATCCCGCTGCTCTCCAATGGATCTAACCCTTATGGTGCCAATGATATCTTTGTCCTGAATAATAATGCAGGTACAAAAGGGTATTCGTACAACTTCACCATGGTATTGGACAAAGCCTTCCAAAATGGCTGGGCTGCTACCATGAGCTATGCTTATGGTAATTCTATTGTGACCAACGAGGGTACCAGCTCGCAAAACAATAGCCAGTGGCGCTTTATGGAAGCCGTAAATGGCCGTAACGGAATGGGTCTTTCCATCTCCGACTTCAACCTGGGTCACCGCTTCTTTGGATACCTGTCCAAGAAGTTCACCTATGGTTCCAAAAAGATGGCTGCTACCACCTTTACCCTGGTGTACAATGGTCAGCAAGGACAACCCTTTAGCTATGTTTACTCCGGTAGCATGGTGGGTGATCGCGCCAGATCAGAAACAAATGACCTGATCTATGTGCCTACAGCCGCAGAATTGCAAACCACTACTTTCCTGAGTGTGACTGTAAACGGCGTGACATACAGCGAAGCCGCTCAACGTCAACTATTCGAGAATTATATTCAGGCGAACAAATACCTCCGCAACCGTCGTGGCCAGTTTGCTGAGCGCAATGGATCACGCCTGCCCTGGAGCCATTTGCTTGATCTGAGCATCAAACAAGACTTTAGTGTGAAACTGGGTAAGAAAATTCATACCCTGCAGATCACCTACGATATCTACAACTTTACCAACCTGCTGAACCGCAACTGGGGCAAGACCTACTTCCTGGCCAACGACCAATACAGCCTGTTGCAATTCAACAGCTATACCAGCGCTACCAACCTGACTCCGCGCTATACGTTCCGCCCACAAACCGGAACCCCCTGGAGCCTGAGCACCAGCACCGCTCCTGGTTTGAGTGCAAGATGGTTGAGTCAGATTGGTGTGAGGTTGTCGTTTTGATGAGGGGGGAGAGAGGCGTGAGACGTGAGGCGTGAGTTTCGTGAGACGTGAGGCGTGAGTTTCGTGAGAGGTGAATAGTGAATGGTGAATAGTGAATAGTGAATATAGCGTCGATTGTTTTTTTTAAATAATAAAGAAAAATGCCTCAAATGAGGCCTTTTTTTATTATCAGAAATGATTTCACTATTCACCATTCACCATTCACCATTCACTATTCACTATTCACCTCTCACGCCTCACGTCTCACGAAACTCACGTCTCACGCCTCCCCCACCCCCACCTCAAAAACTCCGGCATTGCCCGTCCCCAGGTTTCCACATCATGGCGACCGTCTTTGTAGTTGATGTAAAAAATATCCTCGGTGACGGAGTAACCAATTTTCTCCAATTCCTCAATGAGACCGAGGGTGTCGTCAATGGAGTCAATGATCCCGTTGTTATTCCGGTCCATGGTTTCATCCAGAGAGCCTGTGGTAAAATAGAATTTCAGCCAGGGATGGTATCTTCCTTCCCGGATCTGTTTGTGCATGATCCGATCGGTTTCTTCAATGTACCCTTTTCCAATATCGTTGAGCCGCCACCAGAGTGAACCTGAGAAAACACCTGCCCGGCGAAATTCGTGGGGATTGTTCCAAACCACATCGATGGCGGTCAATCCCCCCAATGAAAACCCGGCGTAGGATTTATCTTTAAATCCCTGTGGAGCGTATTGTTCCCGGAGATAGGGTAAAAGTTCATCAAAAACGAATTGCTGGTGTTTGCCGGCCTTTGCTCCCCGGCCCATGTAATCCGTGTAGGCAACAGTCCCGTATTCCATTTTCCGGTCCTCACTGCAATGGATACCCACTACGATCAGGGGTTCGATCTCCCCCTTGCCTTCCATATCGGCCAATAGGGCTCCCAGATCGAATTTGGGAAGGTCCTGGCCGTCATTGATCAGCAGGAGGGAATACTGGGTGGCAGGTTGGTGATCCCGGGGCAGGTAAATATCAATCAGCACCGTCCGGTCCAGAAATTCAGACGCCAAATTCACACGAAGGCCCGGATGTTTTTTTGTCTTGGATTGCACGCTTCAAATATAGGTTTCAGCCCCAATTTCAGTAGATTTGAAAGGAGTATTTTTTTGTGGCTGCAACTTAATCAATTATCTTAATAGCTCTATTATTTGCCACCAAAACCATTTAGATCATGAAAAAAATTGGTATCCTGTTTGGAAAAGAAAGGTCCTTCCCCATGGCCTTTGTGGAACGCGTCAACAGCAAAGGGGTTCCGGGTGTGATGGCGGAGCCCGTCCGCATCGACAAGGCCATGCAAGGTGAACATTGCGGGTATGATGTGATCATTGACAGGATATCGCAGGATGTCCCTTTTTACCGGACCTTCCTGAAAAATGCAGCAGTCACCGGCACCGCTGTCATCAACAATCCTTTTTGGTGGAGTGCGGATGACAAGTACTTTAATAACTGTCTGATGACGAAAGTAGGGGTTCCTGTTCCCAAGACAGCCATCCTTCCTTCCCGTGATCATCCGGATGATACAACCGGTGAATCTTTTAGCAACCTGGCCTATCCGCTTGATTGGGAAAACATTTTTAGTTATGTAGGTTTCCCTGCTTATATGAAACCCTTTGCCGGAGGCGGATGGAAAAATGTTTACCGACTCGCCAATAAAGATGAGTTCTTTGAAAAGCATGCAGAGACGGGTCAACTGGTGATGCTGTTACAGGAAGAGATCGTCTTTGAAGAATATTACCGCTGTTATTGCATTGGCGGAAAGCATGTACGCATCATGCCGTATGAGCCCCGCAACCCGCACCATCTCCGTTATGTGGCCTCCTTCTCTCCTTCAGAAGAAAGATACCGTCAGATGGAAGAGATCGTGCTGCGGATCAATGCCTACCTTGGGTATGACTTCAACACCGTAGAACTCGCGCTCCGTGATGGGGTACCGTATGCGATCGATTTTTGCAACCCCGCTCCCGATGCGGAAAGAACCAGTGTCGGAGAAGAGAATTTTGAGTGGGTGGTAGAAACCGCGGCTAATTATGCCATCGAAAAAGCACTGACTGCCGAACCAGGAAAGGATAATTTGACCTGGGGTGAATATGTACGGAGAGGAGCGAATCATCAACCATTAATATAGGTGAGAGATGACAGATGACAGAAGACCGATGACGGTCATCTGTCATCTGTCATCAGTCATCCCAGATCCCATAATATGAACATCAACTACAAATCCTTCACTCTCGGAGTAGAAGAAGAATACATGGTGATCGATCCCGAAACCAGGGAACTGAAGAGCCATGAGCAAAAGATCGTCCAGGAAGGGCAAAAAGTGATCAAAGACAAGGTCAAGGCCGAGATGCACCAGGCCGTGGTGGAAGTAGGAACGGATATCTGCCGCGATGTGGATGAAGCCTTTGAAGATGTGGCCACCTTGCGTAAAACCATTCACGGTATTGCCGACAAGATCGGGTTGGCCGTGGGAGCCGCAGGTACGCATCCTTTTAGTCATTGGGAAAGACAGTTGATCACCGACCATGTCCGGTATAATGAGATCGTCAATGAACTTCAGGAAGCTGCCCGGAGCAACCTGATCTTTGGGCTTCATGTACACGTGGGGATGGAAACGCGGGAAATGGCCATGCATATCGCCAACTCTACCCGGTATTTCCTGCCACATATCTATGCCCTTAGCGCCAATAGCCCTTTTTGGGAAGGGCGTCAAACCGGATACCGTTCGTATCGTACCAAGGTGTTTGACAAATTTCCCCGTACCGGGATCCCTGAAGTATTTGAAAGCATCGAGGCCTACGATAATTATATCAAACTACTGGTCAAGACCAATTGCATTGATAATGCCAAAAAGATCTGGTGGGATATCCGTGTGCACCCCTTTTTCAATACCGTTGAATTTCGCATTTGTGATGTGCCCATGACGGTGAATGAAACCATTGCACTCGCTTCTCTATTCCAGGCCATTTGCGCGAAGATCTACAAACTAAGAACCCAGAACATCAATTTCATTCAATATTCGAGACACCTTATCAACGAAAATAAATGGCGCGCCAGCCGGTATGGTATCGATGGGCGCCTGATCGATTTTGGTAAAGAGGAAGAGGTCAATACCCGTGTACTGATCTATGAACTGCTCGACTTTGTGGATGATGTGGTAGACCACCTGGGTAGCCGTCACCGGCTGGCCTATGTACACAAGATCCTTGAGCATGGTACCGGAGCCGACAGACAGATCGCCGTGTTCAATGAAACAAAAAACCTCATCAGCGTCGTCGATTATATCAAAGATCAATACCTTGCAGGTCTTTAATTTTTGAATCATATGGCAGAAGACCTCATCGTTGCAAAAGGCACCAAGGAAGAACAATACAAAACCCTTATACCACAGATCGCCGCTCTGATCGAAGGTGAACCTGATCTGGTGGCCAATCTCGCCAATATCACGGCTGCACTCAAAGAGCAGTTTGGTTGGTTATGGGCCGGATTTTACCTCGTAAAAGACAATGAACTCGTTTTAGGGCCTTTCCAGGGACCCATCGCCTGTACACGGATACGGAAAGGAAAAGGAGTCTGTGGTACGAGCTGGGAAAAAGGGCAAACCCTCATTGTAGAGGATGTAGAAAAATTCCCGGGTCATATCGCCTGCAGCAGCCTGTCACGGTCGGAGATCGTAGTGCCTTTGTGGAAGGATGGAAACGTGATCGGCGTACTGGATGTAGACAGCGAACACCTGGCTCATTTTGACGCCACAGACCAGCTATACCTGGAGCAAATCGTTGCAGGGATTATTTTTTAAATGATTAATTTTGAAAAGAGGCCACCTACCAAAAGCTAATAGCTATTAGCTAACAGCTATTAGCTTTAAGTTAAGTCACATTTATGAAACAACTGAACCCCATACAGGACCCTGTTTACCACCAACCCGAATCCTTCTCGGCATATGAACGGTTCTGGCTCAATTTCATGAACGATAAAAGAGACCTCTCTTTTCTGCATTTGCTCACCCTGATTCACCTCACCGTCATACCACTGGGATTGATCCTTTTCACCCCACTCTTCCAGGGATATTGGTGGTGGATCGCCTATGTAGTATGGTTCTTTTTGGCGCAGATCCGGTTGCGTGGCCCCTTTGGACTTATGTTGCATAATATTTCGCACCGGAGGCTATTTAAAAAGAAATTCAACTGGCTCAATAAATATGTGATCTGGTTTGTATGCCCCTTCTTTGGCCATACCCCGGAGACCTATTTTGCTCACCACGTGGGTATGCACCATGAAGAAAATAATATGCCGGATGATGCCAGCAGTACACTCCCCTACCAACGCGACTCCTGGAAGGATTTTTTAAAATACTATATCAACTTCCTGTTCCTGGGTTTTCGGGACACCTTCGTTTACCTTTTTACACGTAAGAAGAAGAAATATTACGTCAACCTGACCCTGGGAGAAATGACCTTCTATGCCGTTAGCATCGGGCTTTGCTTTGTCAACCTAAAGGCGGCACTTTGGGTATTGATCATCCCCTTCCTGGTATCCAGGCTCATCATGATGCTGGGCAACTGGACCCAACATGCTTTTGTGGATCCCCATGAACCCGAAAACATGTACAAGAATTGTTTCAATTGTATCAATACGAATTATAACACCAAATGCTGGAATGACGGATATCATCTTATCCATCACCTCAAGCCAGGCATTCACTATACCGATATGCCCGTATTGTTCCTCAAAGAAAAAGAGAACATCGCGCGGGAAAAATCACTGGTATTCGATGGGGTACATTACCTCCATCTCTTTCTTTATCTGATGACCAGGCGGTATGATAAAATGGCCCGCCATCTCGTCAATATTGAAAACAGTTTTTCCTCGGAGGAAGAAGCCATAAAAGTGCTTAAGGAAAGAACGGGTAAGTTTCGCCTGAAAGCCGCCTGACCAACCATTCCCCATGCTATCCGACATTTTGATAAGACCGATACGCCCAGGTGATAACCCCGCTATCGCCCGTATCATTCGTGACAGTCTTACCGAGTTTGGTGCCAACCGGCCGGGCACGGTTTACTATGATCCTACAACAGATGCCCTCTTTGAGTTATTTCAACAGGAAAGATCAGCTTACTGGGTAGCTGAATTAGCGGACCGAATAGTGGGCGGTGCCGTATCTTCCCAACGCCTGGCCTGCCGGGTGATACCTGTGAACTGGTTAAAATGTACCTGGTGCCCGAAGTCCGTGGTATGGGTTTAGGTAAAAAAATGATTGAAACCTGTTTCGATAACGCCCGTGAAATGGGATATAAAAATATCTATCTCGAAACCATGCCCGAATTGGAAAAAGCAGTGAAAGTGTATGAGAAATTAGGATTTGAATATTTACCAGGGCCCTTGGGGAATAGCGGACACTTTGGTTGCGGGAAATGGATGTTGAAAGCGATTGTTTAATTGCCCGTAAAGCTTGCCTGAAAACTATACCGGAGAAACCTCATAGACCGGACTGAACAAATAAGCGCGCCCGGTTTTCACTTCCACACACATATATCTTTTTCGTTGTTTCGCGCCTCGTTGAAAAACACGGCCATCTTCCAATTTAAACAAGGCTTTATCCTCGAGCTCCTCCACCAGTTTGCGGCCATTGGTTTGTTTATCATATCTTCTCAGGATACGGATCAACCCATCTTCCGCACAACTGCTGGCAGCAGGGCTTCCCAATATGCGGTGGAGTTCTGCCTCAATATCCGGCGGAAATAATTTTCGCTGGAGAAAACGCGCCAACAAATGAGAGAAAATTTGTTGCCATTCTTTTCCATGGGCCTGTACCCGGTGCTGGTATTTTTCAAACACCACGAGGTGGGCGATCTCATGCAGGGTCGTGATCAGGAAGGCATAAGGATTCAGATTGCCATTGACACTGATCCGGTGATTTTGCATATCGGTTTTGTGGCGGTAGTCACCCAATACCGTTTTTCTTTCCCGGGCAATGGTAAGATGGACTTTGTATTGATGCAGGAAGGCGGATACCTCTTCATAGGTACCCGGGGGAAGAAAGGAGCGTAAACTATCGAGCGGTACTTCTTTTTTAGCCATGCTTCTTGAGCTTCGACAATTTCATCAGGCCCGCCACCTCAAAAAAGGTATAGACCAGGTAAAGCCCCATACAAAAGAAAAGCGCGGGCTTGTTCAATTGTTCTTTGAATTTGGTGATATACACAAGGGCTGCCCCGGCAAACACGATCAGTTTGATCATAAAACTGCCGTACACCGACCTGAAAAAAGCATGGTTATTCTTCGTGGTAAGTCCCTTACTGCCCAGCCAATAGGTCAGGAAAGTAACTGCAAACAACAGCAGGTTGCCGATGATGAGTACATCGGTGTCAAATCCGGCTTCTTTCCATCGGGCACCAAAAATCAGGAAAGCTGCGTTCAATACCATGAACAGGATGATAGCCGGCATAAAAGGCCGGATCACCGGCCGGAAGGTGGAGGTTGACATGATTACGGTTGGTCTGTTTACTTGGCCAATTCCGACTCAGGTTCTTCTTCGCTGATCAATGAATGAGTGGAATGATTGGTTGCATTGCCCATATGGCACTGTCCGTTAAAGGTGGCGGTGGGTTCTACCTGCAATTTGGTGGCATAGAGGTTTCCTGATACCACACAATCGCCTCTTAACTGGAGGATATCTTTTACTTTGATATTTCCGGATACCCTGCCAACAATATCGGCCTGGTTACCTTCAATATCGCCTTCTACTACTCCGCTTGCCCCGATCACGATCTTGGCACTGCTCCGGATATTTCCGATAATGGTGCCATCGATCCGCAGATCGCTATTGCTGCTGATGTCCCCTTTTAGGGTAGTGCCCGAACCGATAAGGGTCGTGCCACTGCCGGTGCCATTTGTTTTTTCTGTGCTCATGGTTTCCCTGGATTTGGCGTTAAACATAGATATTTGGTTTCAATTGTCGAATTCATCCTTGGGTACTTCGATCAGGGTGGTATCCAATACCTGGTTCATATCCCCCCGCAACACTTTTTGTAACCCCTCAATAAACTGGGTCTGGTTCTTCACCACATTATTCAATGAATCAACCGTGTACTTCATTTCCCGGTTCTGTCGCTGCTGGCCAAAGTCTTCGTAACCAGGGATATAGTATTTCAACGGCGTAAAAACGATCAAAGCCACCGTCAGCCCCACCAACACTACAAAAATGGTGCTAAGCGTGACATAGACACTTAATCGCGATAATTTAAAGGTGACCACTTCCTCATAAGTGTCATCATTCATGATGACCAGCCGGTAGCGGTTGCGGAGCCTTTTGAGCGTGGACACTTTCTCTGGTTTCACGTAGTTTGATTAGCGGTTAAAGTTAACAAAAATCGAACCTTTTATTCCCTTGTTAATCAAAAATTTATAATGAAAAAAATCGGGGGTTGGACATAATAAAATATTTGATTTTCAGTTATTAAGAATTTAGATTTGGCCGGAAATGCGCGCATCCCGTTATTTTCTCCTGACCGTGGTTCTACTTTGGCTTAGCCAGTCCGCACTGGCCCAGTTAGGCATTTCCTTTGATATCAAAAAACCACGCGAATACGAGGAAAGAGTACTCCGCTCCGAAAGATCGGAAGAAAAGAAATTCACCCTCCCCCGGCGTTTCATGCAAAATACCGCCACCCGGTACAATTTCTTTTTTAACGCCAACAATTCCCTGAATGAAGTGATCGCCCAGGCAAAATCACAGCACCAGGACGATTTTACCACGCTCCTCCCTTTTTACAACTACAGCCTGGAAAACACTTCCACCAATCGCCTTCAGTTGGATTCGATCATCAGCCGGTCTTCAACCGGATTGGTCCTTCATGACCTTCGCAACGATTGGGCCGACAATTTATACCTCCTGATCGGGGCCGCCTATTACCTGCGCAAAGATTTTGATTCGGCCGCCCTGACCTTTCAGTTTATCAACTATGCCTTTGCACCCAAAGAAAAAGACGGATATTATCAGGTGATCGGAAGCCGGTTTGATGGAAATAATGCCATGTCCATCGCCACGAAAGAAAAGACAAACCTCCCCAAAAAAATATTTGCTGAACCACCCAGCCGTAACGACGCGTTTATCTGGCAGATCCGCACCTTTATGGCGCGCAAAGCCTTTGCCGAAGCTGCCAGTCTTATCGTTACCCTGCGCAACGACCCCTCCTTCCCCAAGCGCTTACAGAATGACCTGAATGAAGTTCAGGCGCTTTGGTATTACGAACAACAACAATGGGACAGCGCCGCGGTGTACCTGGTAAAAGCATTGGACAATGCACCCACCAAAAAAGAAAGGGCCCGTTGGGAATTCCTGGCCGCTCAATTGTTTGAAGGGGGAAAACAATTCGATAAGGCAAGAGAGTTTTATGAAAAAGTGATCAGTCATACCACCGATCCCGTTATGGAGATCTATGCCCGGCTGAATGCGATCCGCACCAATAAAGACAATGAGCAGGATTATACCGACCGAAACATCAACGAACTGTTGAAGATGGCCCGCAAGGATAAATTTGTCGACTACCGCGATATCATATTTTTTACCATCGGACAAATGGAACTTGAACGAGGCCGTACCAATGAAGCCATGGCCTATATGGAAGAAAGTACCCGCTATGGCAGCAATAACCCGGCACAACGAACCCGTGCTTTTTTGCTGCTGGGTGATCTGGCCTTCCGTCAGCAACAATACCGCCGCTCCTCCTCGTATTACGACAGCATCGCCATTACCAGTCTGACCATGCAGGATGGCCAGCAATTCATGGAAAGAAAAGCCATGCTCGGTATCGTGGCCAAACAGATCGATATCATTGACCGGCAGGACAGCCTGTTACGGTTGGCCAATTTACCGGAGGAAGAACGAAATGAATTCATCCGAAAAATGGTGAAGCAACTTCGCCGGCAACAAGGGTTGAAGGAAGATGAAAGGACCAGCACGCCCCTGCCCGGAAATGAAGCAGCAGCCACCAATGACCTTTTCAGCGCGACCGCTGCAAAAGGCGAATGGTACTTTTACAACGCCGCACTGCGTACCAAAGGAGAAGCTGATTTCCGCACCCGCTGGGGAAACCGTCCCAATGCAGACAACTGGCGAAGGATCTCTGCCGTTAACCTGGCAAGCCGCTTACCCGAAATGGGCGATCGTGGCCAGGTCAGCCCCGATGGTCCTCCTTCCGTTGAAATTCCCCTGACCTTTGAGGGTCTTCTTGCCCAGGTGCCCCTTACAGATGAAAAGAAAAAAATTGCTCAGGATTCCCTGCAAAAAGCCTTGTTCGAATTAGGTAAAGCCTATGCTGAAAAAATCGAGGATTGTCGTTTCTCGGTTCAAACACTCGACAGGCTCCGCACCGAATTCCCTTCTTTTGAACCCATGGATGAAGTATTGTTCCTGCTGCATTATTGCCTCAAGCGTTCCGGAAATGATGAACAAGCCCAGTCCCTGTTTCAACAATTACAAAAAAATTATCCCAACAGCAAATATGCCAGTCAATTGACACCCGGAAAAAAACCCGAACTGGATAACCCGGCCAAATCAAATCCGGTCAGCGCTGAATACGAAAGGATCTATGAGCTTTTCATTGAAGGAGATTTTGAGCAGGCTGTTGCCCGTAAGAAAAAAGCTGATAGCCTCTATGGTTCCAATTACTGGACCCCACAACTTTTGTACATCGAAGCCATCTACCATATCCGTCAGCGGGAGGATGCCATCGCGATGAATGCACTTCATTCCATCATCAACAAATATCCCGATCATGTTCTGGCTGAAAGGTCAAGACAACTGATCGGAGTATTGGGTCGCCGTAAAGAAATCGAAGAAGAGCTGGGTAAACTACCCAACCCTGATGATTCAGTCATGGTCGCACAAACCCCGACCGCTCCGCAGGTGACAGCTCCGGTAGTAACCACCCAGGCCCCGCCGGTGAATCAACCTAACCCACCTAAACAGGGACAGGACAGCCTGATAGCCAAAAGACCGGTACTGGATACCGTGAAAAAAGCACCCGCCTTGAATGTGCCCGTCAATGCCACCTATTCACACAAAGAAGACCAGCCTCATTATGTGATGCTGATCCTGTATAAGGTGGATAAGGTATGGGGCAATGAAACCCACAGTGCCTTTACCCGTTATAACCGGGAAAAACCGGCTAACCGAAACCTGGCCAATACCCTGATCGAACTGGATGCGGATACAAAATTGCTCCTGATCGGCACCTTTGAGAATGCCTCTCTGGCCATGCAATACCTGACCGAAACCCGGCCGCTCGCCCCGTCACGGATCGTGCCCTGGCTGACCCCCTCGAAATATACTTTCTCCCTGATCAGCGGCTCCAACCTGGAATTGTTAAAACAGAAGAAAGCCGTAGGGGAATACCAGATGTATATCCAAGGAATTTACCAGGGGAAATTTTAAACATTTCTTTTCAATATATCCCCCCGCGTTTTGTTAGTTTTGAGATAGCGAACTAAACCTGAGAACACCATGACCCGATCTGTCCGGATCTTCTGGCGAATCGTCCTATACGGATTTCTTGCCTTTATCCTCCTGATATTAACCATCAACTGGGGACTTTGGGGAAATATGCCCTCCATCACTGAACTGGAGAACCCTACCATCCTGCAAGCCTCTGAAGTGTATGCGGATGACGGAACACTCATGGGCAAGTATTACCTCGATAAAGGAAACAGGACCAATGTCCGGTACAAGGACCTTTCTCCCAATGTGGTCAATGCACTGGTGTCCACCGAGGATGAGCGTTTTTACCAACACTCCGGGATTGATTATCGTCGTACCATTAGCGCGGTGGCTCACCTGGGGCAAAAAGGCGGTGCCAGTACCATTACCCAGCAATTGGCGCTTAACCTGTTCAATAGCCGCTCCTCCAATCCATTCATGCGGATCATTCAGAAATTGCAGGAATGGATCATCGCCATCAAGCTCGAACGAAATTTTACCAAAGAAGAGATCATTGCTTTATACCTCAATGCGGTGTCATTTAGCGAAAACACCTTTGGCATCCGCAGTGCTTCCCGTACTTTTTTCCAAAAAGAACCCGATCAACTCAATGTACAGGAATCCGCTTTGCTGATCGGCATGGTGAATGCCCCCAGCCTGTTTAATCCCCGGCGAAACCCCAAGGCCGCGCGTGAAAGAAGAAATGTGGTGATCAACCAAATGGTGCGGAATAAAAAACTCGATGCCGCCACTGCCGCCAAACTCAAAGCCGAACCGATCAAACTGAATTACCGGAAACTCGATGAGAATACCGGATATGCCCCTTATTTCCGTGAGGTATTGCGGGATGAATTAAAGAAACTCCTGAAAGATATCAAGAAACCCAATGGAGAGAGTTACAACATCTACAACGACGCCTTAAAGATCTATACCACCATCAACCCACGCATGCAGGAATATGCCGAGGAAGCCGTGACCTCGCATTTGCCCACTATGCAAAAGATCCTCTCCTCCACAGGAAAGATCAAAGATGGCTCCGTATGGAAGGGTTTTGAAAATGTGATCGAATCGGCGATGAAACAAAGTGACCGTTGGGCCACGATGAGCGCCGAAGGATTCACCGAAAAAGAGATCCGGCGTGCCTTTACCCAAAAAACACCGATGAAGGTCTTTGCCTGGAATAAGAACCGGGAGAAGGATACGACCATGACCCCGATCGATTCCATCAAATACCATCACACGATCATGCAATCATCGTTTATGGCCATGGACCCCGTAACCGGTGAGGTAAAAGCCTGGGTGGGTGGGATCAATTTTAAGACCTTCAAATACGATCACGTCAATCTCAATACCAAGCGACAAGTTGGCTCATCTATCAAACCATTGCTTTATACCATGGCGATGGAGGAAAGAGGATTTACTGAATCCACCGAATGTGAACGCGTGGCCCAGTTCTTCCCCGGTCAGGGTTGGGTGCCTGCCGGAAAAGGGGGAAAAGGCGGCACGATCAGTTTTGCAGGCGCCCTGGCCTTTTCTGACAACTATGCCTCCGCCTTTGTGATGAAGGCCGTAGAACCAGGCCCCTTTGCCGATTTTGTTTCCCGGTTGAATATCCCCACCAATATTGGCCCTCACCCTTCCAATGCACTTGGGGCTTGCGATCTGTCGATGTATGAAATGATGTGGTCCTATACCATTTTCGCCGGACGAGGTTTCTCCACCCGCCCCTATTATATTTCGCGTATCGAAGACCGGAACGGTAATGTGATCAAACGATTTGATTATTCGGTTAACCGGAAAGAAGCCATCAGCGAAGGAACAGCCTATCGCATGGCCCGGATGATGCAGGGAACAGTTGATTTTGGTACCGCCGCCGGATTGCGTAACCGCATTGGGGTGGCCGAACTGGGAGGCAAAACAGGTACCACCAATGACAATAGCGATGCCTGGTTCATGGGATATACTCCTCAGTTGCTGGGCGGTGTTTGGGTGGGTTGCGACGACCGGTTTATCCGGCTGAATAAGAACGATGCCCGTGGTTATGGTGGATTTGCTGCCAGACCGATCTGGGAATACTTCTTTAAAAAAGTGATGAATGATCGTAAACTCGGGTATGATAAAAATGCCCGTTTCTCCAAACCCAGCAACCTTGACCTGGAGATCAACAGCGCTGACCTGATCAATGGAGAATATGTGGCTGAACCCGGTGCGGAAGGCAGCAATATCGGCTCAGGGCCCGCCTCCGGATTTGAGATACTGGAGAACAGTGAAAATATCTTCCCCGATTCCAAACCTGTAGAAGATGATTCCAAACCAATTCGCGACACCATGCCTAAAGCCGTGATGCCAAAACGGACCGATGATCCCAAGATCGGCGATGCAGCGCCTAAAGAGGAAAAAAGGAAGAAAGGGGTGTTGCAGAAGTTGTTTGGAAAGAAGAACGGAGAGGGAAATAATTAATAAGGAACAGAGTAATAAAAAAATAAGGAAGTAGGATTGATTCTTACTTCCTTATTTTTTATTACTTAATTCGTCTTTTCTATTTTCAAATTCTCCACCATATCCCCCACCATTCTCTCCAGATCAAACTCTTGTTTCCATCCCCAATCGCCCCGTGCCACTGAATCATCAATACTCTGTGGCCAGCTATCAGCAATGGCCTGGCGGTAATCGGGTTTATAGGTGATGGAAAAATCGGGGATATGTTTTTTAATCGCTGCAGCAATTTCTTTCGGCGAAAAACTCATTGCTGAAATATTATACGATGTACGGATGGATATTTTGCTGGCCGGTGCTTCCATCAATTCGATCGTAGCCTTGATGGCATCCGGCATATACATCATGGGGAGATAGGTATCCTCCCGCAGGAAACATTCATATTTCCCCTCTTCCAATGCTTCGTGAAATATCTCCACCGCATAATCAGTGGTACCTCCACCGGGCGCCGATTTATAGGAGATCAATCCGGGATAACGCAAGCTGCGGACATCCACGCCAAACCGTTGATGAAAATAATTACACCAGAATTCTCCGGCATACTTGCTGATCCCATACACCGTGGTGGGTTCAATGATGGTTTGTTGCGGACAGTTTTGCTTTGGTGATGTGGGGCCAAATACAGCAATGGAAGAAGGCCAATATACTTTCTTGATATTTTCTTCGCGGGCAATATCAAGAACATTCAGCAAACCCTGCATATTCAGGTTCCAGGCCAGGCTCGGGTTCTTTTCACCCGTGGCGGAAAGAATGGCGGCCAATAAATAGATCTGGGTAATATTTTGCCTGATCACCTGGACATGCAACATCTCTTTGTTCATCACATCCAGGCTCACATAGGGGCCTGTGCCCTCCAGCAGCGGGTTCTGTTCGCGCAGATCAGAAGCCACCACATTGGCATTTCCATAGATCTTTCGCAAGGCAAGCGTCAGTTCCACCCCAATTTGCCCGGAGGCACCGATGACGAGTATTTTATCTTTGATCATTGTTGGTTGTTTGATGGTGGAGGTTGGATGACAGATGACAGATGACAGATGACAGATGACAGATGGCGGAGTTTTGCAGTGCAAGACCAGAGGTCTCACACTGCCTCTGTCATCTGTCATCTGTCATCCGTCATCCAACATCCGTCATCTAATCCCACCTACCCTATCTCCCCCGGCCCAAACAACACCGTCTCAGCTTCATTCCTGGATGAAAGATAGGTTTTGTATAATTCGCTGCTTCGCATCCGGTGTTCGATGGTATCGCTGTAATTGCCGGACAATCCCATCAATAATTCAGCGCTTTCCCGCAGGCCATGTGCCCCACCATCGGACCCGGTGATATAGTCTACCAGATTATTCTTTTTGGCAAATTCCTGTAATAACAAAGTGGAGGATCTTCCGATCATGATCCGTAACCCCGCCACTTCTGCTATAGAGAAATCCAATACATCATCGAAAATAAAAGCAATTTCGGAAGCTTGTAATTTATGTTGGGTACAAAAATGCTCAAGTGCCTGAATCTTGTGCTTAATGCCGAAATAAACGGCATGAAAATGTTCCCTTCGGGCAAAGGAAAATGATATATCATTCTTTTCACCGGAAATAACCGCGGTCACCGGTAATTGCTGATGCGTAAGAAAATGGTTGAACCGGAGCAGGTTGGTACCCATGGCATCGACTTCGCTAAAGGTGCTGGAACCACTGATATCTTTTTGTCCATCATTGAACACTCCGTCCCAGTCAAAAACAAAGGCTTTTATGCCAGACAGTTTTTGCGTCAGCTGTTCCCGGGAGGTAACAAAAGTGCCTGCAAATGGTATGTCCTGCATTTTCGCGGTTTCAGTTAGAGGTCCTGGATATCAAGCATCCCGACCGGTTTGCCATTCTCCACCACCAACAAGGTATCCACGGCGGTTTGCTTGAAGACCTGGGCGGCTTCATTCAACAGGGCCTGGCCATCGATCGTCAATGGATTGGCATGGCAAACATCCCCCAGTTTTTTATCCAATACACCTTGTCCACTTGATTGGAGTAAGCGGCGAAGGTCGCTATCGGTAAATATCCCTTTCAGACTGCCATCGCTATTCAACACGGCCACAGAGCCAAAACCAAATTCGGTCATCTTCACAATAGCATCTTTTACGGCCACTCCGCCATCTACAACGGGATTGATGTCTTTGATCGCATCTTTTACGCGTACGGTCATCAGACGAGTATCACGTATAAACTGATCCGTACCTACACTGGTCAGGTTATTTTCCGTAAGCGCGGCCATCACTTTATAAGGAACGGTAATGGTGTGTACGCCGATATTGATCGCGTTTCTTACATGTTCACTGTGACGAACAGAGCTGAACATGACCTTGGTTGGATATTTATATCGGTTAACGGCATTTACACATTGTTCAACGAGGGCGAGGGCATCATGACCCTGGTCCTGGAGACGACCTACAAGCGGGCAAACATAGGTAGCGCCAGCCTGCATCGCCATATAGGCCTGTTGTACCGTGTACACCAGGTGTACATTCACCAACATGCCTTTATCGCGAAGCATTTTACAAGCCCTTACACCTTCCAGTGAAACAGGGATCTTAAATACGGTTTTATTGATATCCAGCCCGAGGTCAAGCTGACGTTGGGCTTCCGCCAAAATCTCTTCTGCGGAATTTCCCAGTGCTTCGATCTGCAGCACCGGAACGATCTTAGACAGTTCCACAATGGTGGCATCGATATCGGCGATCCCTTCCCTTTGCATAAAGGTGGGCGTAGTGGTCAGTCCGTTCAGGAAACCAAGTTTAAAGGCTTGCCTGATCTCTTTCAAATTGGCGGAATCAAGGTATAGTTCCATAGTATGATCTTCTTATGATTGGATAATTGACAAAACTAATGAAATATTCTTCGGATTATGACCGGGCACGGTATTTCACTTCCACGGCATGAAGTTCCAGTAAGGGCTTGAGGAATTCTTCCAGGTCATACACACAAAGCTGGCTGGCCGCGTCACAGAGGGCTTTTTCCGGCTCAGGGTGGGTTTCCACAAAGATGCCATCCACTCCTGCTGCCACACCCGAACGGCTCAGGACGGGCAGGAATTCACGTGCACCGCCTTTGGCATCGGCACTGGGGATTCCGTATTTGCGGATGGAATGGGTGATATCGAATACAACCGGGTAGCCGGTCTTTTGCATATGGTAAAAACTGCGGGGGTCCACCACCAGGTCATTGTACCCGAAGGTATATCCCCTTTCGGTGAGGATCACCTGGTCGTTTCCCGAATCGATGCATTTCTGGACCGGGTGTTTCATGTTCTCCGGTGCCAGGAACTGACCATGTTTGATATTGATCACTTTGCCGGTCTTGGCTGCGGCGGTCAATAAACCTGTCTGCATACACAGATAGGCCGGGATCTGGAGTACATCACATACTTCCGCTACGGGTGCTGCCTGATCGGGGTAATGAATATCGGTAAGAACAGGAAAACCAAATTCTGCTTTGATACGGGCCAGGATCTTGAGGCCTTTATCCATGCCGGGACCATCATAGTATTTGATGCTGCTCCGGTTGTCTTTCAAAAAAGAGGACTTGTAGATGATGGGGACCTTCAATCGTTCACTCACTTCTTTCAACATCTCTGCTGTTTTCAGCATGATGCTTTCTTCTTCGATCACACAGGGACCGGAGATCACAAAGAGTTCATCGGCTCCACAAGGTATGCCACCTACTTTGACAATTTTTTCACTCATGATTTGCAAAATTAACAAAAAACCCCGCATAGGGCGGGGTTTCTATAAAAGTTCAACAGGTCTTATGCATTCACTTTTCCTTTCACTTTCGCGATCACTTCCTCCGAAATATTATTCGGTGTAGGTGCGTAGTGAGAGAATTCCATGGTAGAGGAAGCACGTCCGGATGACATGGAACGCAATTGCGTTACATAGCCAAACATTTCGCTCAGGGGCACTTTAGCCTTGATCACCTGGGCATTGTTACGGCTGTCCATACCTTCCATCATACCACGACGGCGGTTAAGGTCACCGGTCACATCACCCATGTACTGATCGGGGGTTACTACTTCCACACGCATGATGGGTTCCAGCAGGATCGGTTTGGCTTTACGGGCCGCTTCGCGGAAACCTTGCTTGGCACACAATTCGAAGGACATCGCATCGGAGTCAACCGCGTGGAAACCACCGTCGAAGATGCGGATCTTCATATTGTCAACCGGATAGTTGGCCAATACACCGGTGGTCATTGACTGCTCGAAACCTTTCTGGATCGGCGTAATGAATTCACGCGGAATGGAACCACCCACGATATTGTTTACGAATTGGAAATGTTTGTCGGGGTTCTCGGCTTTCCAGTCGGCATCCACGGGACCCAGGGTGAACATGATGTCCGCGAATTTACCACGACCACCGGTTTGCTTTTTCAGCACCTCACGGTGTTCCACAGTCGCATTGAATGCTTCTTTATAAGCCACCTGGGGTGCGCCCTGGTTTACTTCTACTTTGAACTCACGACGCATCCGGTCGATGATGATCTCCAGGTGCAATTCACCCATTCCACGAAGAATGGTTTGACCGGTATCTTCATCGGTATTTACCCGCAGCGTAGGATCTTCTTCCACGAGTTTGGCAATGGCCATACCCATTTTATCTACGTCGGCCTGTGTTTTAGGTTCCACCGCGATCGCGATCACAGGCTCAGGGATGAACATGTTCTCGAGGGTGATCGGATGGTTCTCATCGCAGAGGGTATCCCCTGTTTTGATCTCTTTGAAACCAACCGCCGCGCCGATATCACCGGCTTCGATGAAATCGATCGGGTTTTGTTTATTGGCAAACATCTTCATGATACGGCTGATACGCTCTTTCTTACCGCTCCGTACGTTCAGTACATAAGAACCGGCATCGAGGCGTCCGCTATACACACGGAAGAAGGCCAGACGACCCACAAAGGGATCGGTCATGATCTTAAACGCAAGGGCGGCAAAGGGGTCTTTGGGATCCGCTCTGCGCACGAGTTCTTCCCCGTTATCAGGATTGGTTCCTTTTGTATCAGGAATATCAATGGGAGAAGGAAGGTAGCGGCAAACGGCATCCAGGGCTGTTTGTACCCCTTTGTTCTTGAAGGAGGAACCACACATCATCGGAACGATGCTGAGGTCGATGGTGGCTTTCCGGATGGCCTCGTGGATTTCATCTTCGGAGATCGTATCCGGATTATCAAAGAATTTCTCCATCAACTGGTCATCGTATTCAGCTACGGCTTCCACCAGGCTGGCACGCCATTCTTTGGCTTCTTCCAGCATATCGGCGGGGATATCAATTTCATCAAAGGTCATTCCCTCTGTTTCCATGTGCCAGATGATCCCTTTCATTTTGATCAGGTCCACCACGCCTTTGAAATTGTCTTCTGCACCGATGGGGAGCTGCAGGGGAACCGCTTTCGAACCCAGCATTTCCTTCACCTGCTTCACCACGTTCAGGAAGTCGGCACCGGCGCGGTCCATTTTGTTGACAAACCCGATACGGGGAACCCCGTAACGGTTGGCCTGGCGCCATACGGTTTCTGACTGAGGTTCTACCCCGTCAACCGCAGAGAACAAAGCGATCAGTCCATCGAGTACACGCATAGAACGCTCTACCTCCACGGTAAAGTCCACGTGACCCGGCGTATCGATGATGTTGAAATAATATTTTTTGGTATCGGGAGTAGCCTTACCCAATACGGTAGGGAAATTCCACATACAGCTAACGGCCGCGGAAGTAATGGTGATACCACGCTCCTTTTCCTGCTCCATCCAGTCGGTGGTAGCCGCCCCGTCGTGCACCTCTCCGATCCGGTGGATCATCCCGGTATAACGAAGGATACGCTCGGTAGTCGTTGTTTTACCGGCATCAATGTGTGCCGCGATACCGAAATTCCGTTGAAATTTTAAGTCTGCCATGATAGTTCGTTATGGTAATAATTTGGAGGCGCAAATGTAGTGAGAAAAACCCACCCGGCAAAGGATGGGGAAATATTGTTCAGGAATGGGGGAAACAAGACTAAATTACCCGAAAATCAAGGGGAATTTAGTGAATCATAGTAATTTCATTCCCACATCAAATTTAACCCCAGTAAACCCCCCATTATGGCAGCAAAGAAGAAAACCAAAAAGAAAGTGGCTGCAAAAAAACCAGCCGCTAAAAAGGCCAAAAAAGCGGCCCCAAAGAAAAAAGTAAAAAAAGCCGCAAAGAAAGCCGTCGCCAAAAAGAAACCCGCCAAAAAAGCCGTAAAGAAAAAAGCGGCTCCAAAGAAAAAAGCGGCGAAAAAGGCCGCAAAGAAAGCGGTGAAAAAAGTGGCCAAAAAGAAAGTCGCGAAAAAGCCGGCCAGGAAAGCAGCGAAGAAAGCCGTGAAAAAAGCGGTGAAAAAAGCTACCCCTAAAAAGAAAGTGGTTGCCCGCAAACCGTCGCCCAAACCGGTGCCCGCGGTAACTCCTCCTCCCCCGCCACCACCGGTGACAGAGCAGGAACCTACGCCTCCGGTGGTGGAAGCGCCTACCCTGTTCAATGACGAACCGACAGGGCCGGAACTGTAACTATTGAGAAGCTAAAAGCTAATAGCTATTAGCTATTAGCTTTTAGCCTTTAACGAAAAAAGCCACTCCCTCAGGAATGGCTTTCTTCATTGAAAAGCTATTGGTTATACCCGGAAGTGGGCAAAAGCCTTGTTGGCTTCAGCCATACGATGGGTATCTTCTTTTTTCTTGAATGCAGCGCCTTCCCCTTTTGCTGCAGCTACGATCTCGTTCGCCAGTTTGTCGGCCATGCTGCGACCATTGCGCTCGCGGCTGTAACGGATCAACCATTTCATGCTTAGAGAGATCTTGCGGTCAGTCCTTACCTCGGTAGGGATCTGAAATGTTGCACCCCCGATACGACGGCTACGCACCTCAACAGAAGGGGTAACATTGGCCAGGGCCCTTTTCCACACATCATATCCTTCTTCGCCGGTTACTTTGTTTACACGCTCCAGGGCGTTATAAAAGATCTCGTAAGAAACACTCTTTTTGCCTTCCCACATCAGGTTGTTTACAAACCGGGTAACCAGTTTGTCATTGAATTTGGGATCGGGTGCTAAGGGAAGTTTTTTTGCTTGTGCTTTCCGCATGACTAATGATATAGACTATTTAAAAAATTATTTCTTGGCTTTTTCTTTCTTCGTACCGTATTTGGAACGGCTTTGTTTACGGTCTTTTACACCGGCCGTATCCAGTGAACCACGTACGATGTGGTAACGTACACCTGGAAGATCCTTCACACGACCCCCGCGGATCAACACGATCGAGTGCTCCTGCAGGTTATGGCCTTCACCGGGAATATAGGCGATGACTTCCACCTTATTGGTCAAACGTACCTTGGCAACTTTACGAAGCGCCGAGTTCGGTTTCTTAGGCGTGGTAGTGTAAACACGGGTACAAACACCGCGGCGTTGAGGACAGCTGTCCAATGCACGGGATTTGCTTTTCGCCTTGATAATTTCTCTTCCTTTTCTTACAAGTTGCTGTATTGTAGGCATTCTGGACCTTTTAAATTTTGGGACGGCAAAGGTAAAGCCCTGCCGGGTAAATACCAAAAATTCATTATTAATATTCTATACCCGAAACATCCATCCGTGGACATCCGCGATCTTTCCTTCACGGATCCCTGTCAACCAACTCTTTACAGCGGGTGAGTATTTGAATTCCCCGGTATTGAATTCCATGGAGAAACCATTGTAATTCAATTCCCGGATGGGCGCGATCACGGCCGCCGTACCTGTTCCAAAAACTTCCGAGAGGCGTCCTTCCTGATAGGCTTTTACCACTTCATGAATGTCAATCATCCTTTCTTCCACCTTCACACCCATTTCTTTCAACCCGGTAATGACACTGTCGCGGGTCACCCCGGCCAGGATCGTTCCTTCCTCCAGGGAAGGGGTTATCGCTACTCCATCGATCACAAAGAAAACATTCATCATCCCAACCTCCTGTAACCACTTGTGCTCTTCGGCATCGGTCCACAATACCTGATCAAATCCTTTTTCGCGGGCGATCGTTGCCGCCAGCATACTCCCCCCATAATTGCCCGCATTCTTGGAATAACCTACCCCACCCTTACAGGCCCGGGTAAAATGCTGCTCCACCAGGATGCGCATGGGTGTAGCGTAATAGGGTCCTGTCGGACTTAAAATGATCAGGAATTTATACGAATCGGATGGACGTACCCCCAACATGGGATCGGAGGAAAACATCACGGGACGAATGTACAGGGAATGTTCCTGTTGCGAGGGAATCCATCCTTTATCCAATTCGATCAGTTGACGCATCCCTTCCATGAAAATCTCTTCCGGTACCTCGGGCATATTCATCCGTACAGCCGACTTATTGAACCGTTGAAAATTATCATAGGGCCTGAATATAGCCGGGTTCCCTTCCTGGTCCTTATACGCTTTGATACCCTCAAAGATGGCCTGGCCATAATGCAGGGCCGATAAAGAAGGATCCAGCATCAAAGGCTGGTAAGGCTTAATCTCTACCCGCTTCCATTCCCCATTTTCATAATCCGCTTCCAACATGTGGTCGGTAAATACCCGGCCAAAGGGAATGTTCTCCAGATTGGTTTCCGGCAACCGGCTTTTCAAGGTCTTATTGATCAAAATCTCCATAGATGCTATCATAATTAGGGTTATTTTGCACCACAAAGAAACAAAAAATACTAACAATTGTTAGCGTTTGTGATGTATAATGAATTTGAATAATATTTCACTTTCCCCCCGACTGATCACCGATCTGTATGCCCATTCCCTGATAGAGGGGACTTTAGTACGGACAAAGGTAAAGGAACCGGCAAAAAAAGCGGGCAAAAATTACCTGGGTGATAACCAGCAACGGGTGGTTATTGCCTCCGCATACGCCAATGCGGTTTTTATTCCTGAGGAGTCGCTGGAGTTCCTGACCACCATATTGGCGGCTTGTCACCTCTCACTGGCCGATGTAGCCATTTTGAACCTTCATGACATGGAGCCTGCTGAAGCCCATTCCCTGATCACAAGCCTCAACGCTGAGAAACTCCTGTTGTTTGGCGTGGAGCCAACAAAGATGGGTCTGCCCGTCCGGTTTCCACATTACCAAAAACAGGTGGTCAACCAGTTGACCTGCTTATCGGCACCTATGCTGGAAGAGATCAGTCAGACCAAAGAGAAAAAAGGAAAGCTTTGGGCCTCGTTAAAAATCCTATTCAACATCTGACGGCATGGAATTGATCTTTGCTACCAATAACCTGTTC
>JANRLV010000039.1:0-2287 GCA_033762195.1 Chitinophagaceae bacterium
CTAATAGCCAAAAGCTAACAACAAATAGCTAAAAGCTAATAGGTTTGTACTTCGGCACCAACGCCTTCATCACCATCCAAGCCAAGAGGTAGGCGACTGCACAGATGGCGAACATGATGGTGTATCCGGTTTGAATATGGCCCAGTTTATCGTAATAATCAAACAGGGCGCCACCGGATTTGGATATGACCACGCCGCCCATTCCTCCGGCCATACCACCGATTCCTACCACTGAACCGATGGCTTTCTTTGGAAACATATCGGAAACCGTGGTAAAAATATTGGCGCTCCAGGCCTGGTGAGCGGATGCTCCAATGCCGATGAATAATATCGGCAACCAATGACTGATACTTCCAAGAGGTTGCGCCAATAAGATCAATAACGGAAACACAGCAATGACCAACATGGCCTTCATGCGACCATCGTAGGCATTGTGTCCTTTTCGAATAAAGTAAACAGGAAACCAACCACCCGCAATACTTCCCACCATGGCCAGCGTATATAAAAGGGCGAGTGGCAACATGACTCCTTCATCGACAATGCCATACTGGGCTTTGAGGTAGGCCGGTAACCAAAACAGAAAAAACCACCAGACCCCGTCAGTCATAAATTTACCAAAAGCAAAAGCCCAGGTCTGTTTGTAGGTAAGTAATTTGACCCAGGAAACTTTTTCATTGATCCCGACGGGTACCACTTTTGTCTTGCTGCCTTCAATTTCAAACGGTTTATCTTCATCACCCGATTTAATGTATTCCAGTTCACCGGCACTCAATCTTTTTTGTTTTTCGGGTTTGTCATAGAAAACAAACCAGAAGAACAACCAGAGGAAACCGGTAGCTCCCATGATGATGAAGGCCGCTTCCCAGCCCCAATTCACCCGTATCCAGGGAACGGTGAGTGGGGCGAGAATTGCTCCCACATTAGCGCCGGAATTGAAGATCCCGGTGGCGAGGGATCGTTCTTTCTTGGGAAAATATTCGGCGGTGGCTTTGATGGCTGCCGGAAAATTGCCGGCCTCTCCAAAAGCGAGCAATGCGCGTGAAAACATGAATCCCAATACCGAGGCAGACAATCCGGCAATCCCAAGCCAACCGAGCAGGGTTGATATCTTTTCACCAATGGGAACCGCAAGGGCATGAACAAGTGCCGCTGCCGACCAAATGATGATAGCCCAGGCATATCCTTTCTTCGTTCCCAAACGATCGATGATATTGCCTGCAACAAGCATTGAGAGAGCATAGCCAAACTGGAAAACCGCAGTGATGTCTGCATAATCTGAATTCGACCATCCAAATTTTTCAGCCAGATAAGGCTGCAATAAACTGAGCACCTGGCGATCCAGATAATTGACCGTGGTGGCGAAGAAAAGTAATCCGCAGATGGTCCACCTGTATTTTCCTATGGCATTTCCCATGGTATCCCTATTTTTTTATCGATTGGATCAACTCCAAAACTTTGCGGGTCTCCGTTTCAATCGTCGTATAGTCTTTTGCTTCCATCAACTTTTTGCTGATGAGTTTGCTTCCCATGCCCACAGCGCAAACACCGGCTTTGAACCAGCCTTCAATATTTTCCCGGGTTGTATCCACGCCACCGGTTGGCATGAAAAGCAATTTTGGAAAGATATCTTTTATTCCGGATAAAAATTCAGGTCCCAGTAGATTTCCAGGAAAGAGTTTAATGAATCCAATTCCGGCATTTTCAGCAGCGATGATTTCAGTTGGCGTCATGCAACCGGGTGCGTAAAAAACATCCTGTTGCACAGCATAGGTTGCCACCTCCGGCACAAAACCCGGGCTCACCAGAAAATCCGCTCCAGCGGCTTTATACGCCAATGCCTGATCGAGATTTTTAATTGTACCAACACCCAGCAGAAGATCTTTCATTTCCACATCTCGCAGCGCAACCATTTTGCGAAAATTATTCAGGGCCGCTTCGCCCCGGTTGGTGTACTCCACGGCCCGGATGCCTGCTTTATAAATAGCTTTTAATACTTCCAGACTTGTTGTTTCATTGCTGTTAAAATACAGGGGCAGCATTCCCTGATCAGTGATCGCCTTGCTTATGGTTTGTGTATTGCTCATTTTTCTTTAGATTTTTACTTTGATCACCAGTTTGCGGATATCCCCCTCCCCGATCATCGGGGCATGCACGTCTTCCGGAAAAAAAATGGCGAACTGGCCATCGCTTAATTGAAAAAAGGTATCGGGTTTATCATTGTAAAAAAGTACGTCTTTGGCATCGTCGTAGTCGCCTTTAGGTTGCTTGCAGGACTGGCGTGGTTTCC
>JANRLV010000040.1:0-36576 GCA_033762195.1 Chitinophagaceae bacterium
ATGCCGAGCGTTATGCCGGTGTGTATGATTCCCTGCACCAGGTAACTGCCCTGCTGTTTTCCGAGAACCCGAAAGAGCCAGCGCTGATCATCAGCTCGTTCCGGAAAGATAGCAAAGGAGAGAAACCTGTACTGAAAGCTGCCTTTATCAATGGTGATATTTACACCGGAGATAATCAACTTTCCAACCTCACGAAGATCAAGACGAAGAACGAATTGATCGGCGAAGTGATCGGATTGTTGCAATCCCCGGCCAAGCGTGTTATCGCTGCCCTGTTACATCATCACGAGCAGAAAGAAGGCGCAGCCGCAGCCGAGTAAGGTTTAGTATAGGTTATTAGCTTTTAGCTATTAGCCAATACAAAAACATATTACGCAAGAACCGTAAACGAAGAAACTAAACGCTAAAAGCCAAAAGCTAATAGCTAATAGCAAAAAGGCCCGGCCTGGGTCAACAAACAGGCAAATTTTTTTAAACCCGCCGTTGGAGCAAAACAAGCTGTGAAAACGGTAAAAATTTTAAACAAATGGCAGACGTAAAAGCATTAGCAGAAAGCCTGGTAAACCTGACTGTAAAAGAAGTACAGGAACTGGCTGATTTCCTGAAAGCAGAGTATGGTATCGAACCCGCAGCCGCAGCTGTTGTAGTTGCCGCTGGTGGTGATGGTGGTGGTGCCGCTGCTGCTGAAGAAAAAACCGCTTTCAATGTAGTATTGAAGAGTGGTGGAGCTTCCAAACTGAACGTAGTGAAGATCGTAAAAGATCTGACTGGTCTGGGTCTGAAAGAAGCCAAAGACCTCGTGGATGGTGCACCGAAGAACGTGAAAGAAGGTGTTTCCAAAGCAGAAGCCGAAGATATCGCCGCCAAACTGAAAGAAGCTGGCGCCGACGTGGAAATCGCTTAATTCATTGCATATCGCAAATTCGAACCCCGGAGCAATCCGGGGTTTTTTTGTGTGCTGTGCGAGACCTCTGGTCTCGCACTTCCAGAAAGCCGCCTCTGGCGGCATATTAGACTTATTTAAAATAAATAATCAATCTCCATCAGCCCACAGTTTCTTTTATAGTTTGATGCGCTACTATACAGGTAGTCTTCCGGCTCCTTAACCCAACCAGCCCGAACTGGGTTTTCATGGATATAAATCAATTTTGTGTGGAGGAATTTCATTGTGTGTATTTCTTCCGGATGATTATCTCCAGTCCAAATCCTGAACATCTCATGCTTATTGCTTTGCCTTGCCCGAAACTTTATCATATGCATTAACCAATCTCTTCGACTTTCGCTTTCGGATTGGATGGCATTGAAAATTGCCCGGCTGGTGAATGTCTTGAAATCCCTTAGGATGTCACTTAGGTTGCCGTCTGCGGTCCAAATTACATGTATGTGATTGGTCATAATAACGTAGGCACCTACTTTGAGTCCTTTACTTTTTCTACAGTGGTCCATACTCTCGATCAATAAGTCACGATACTTTTGTCTACTAAAAATATCAATCCAATCAATTGTTGTAAATGTTAGGAAATGAGTAGCCGACTGGTCTCGGATCTTATAACCTGCTGAAAAATTGTATGTCATTTTCTTTTGTTTTTTATGCCGCCAGAGGCGGCTTTCTGGGGGTGCGAGACCGGTGGTCTCGCACAGCACACTCGCTCAGTTCTCTCGCACAACTCTCTCGCACAGCACACTCTCACATCTCTCTCGCACCGCCATCGCCTACAACTTGAGATACGGAATGATCCTTTGAAAAATATCATCAGTTACAATCGGAATGTCTTTCAGGGCTTCCAGGTTTGTAAATGCACCGTGCTGTTGCCGATAGGCAGGCAGGAGGGTAGCGAGTTTGCCACGGAAATAGGGATGGGTGCCAAGTTCTTTTTCCGTTACTGAATTCACATCCATTTTTCGAAGAAGGGCAGGCTCGGGCAGTAGCCGGGGTTGAATTATTTGAAATACCGAGTCGGATATACCATAGACTTCCCGGAGCTGGTTAATCGAAAAGAAACCACCCAGCTTTTCCCGGTAGGCGACAATACGCGAAGCCAATTTGGACCCTATTCCGGGAAGCGCAATCCAGGCACTGGTGTCGGCAGAGTTGATTCCAACAGCAGGGAGACTGGAGCGGGGCGTGCGTTGTTGATAGGGTTTGATTGTGCCTGTTGAATTTCCTGCCTCAGGCTTTTTTGAAATACGAACCCAGGGGCGCAGTTCCTCGTATTTTCCAGCCCCAAGCCCGTAGATACTTTCCAGGTCCTCCGGCGTGTAAAAACGGCCCCCTTTTTCGCGAAATTTCAGAATGGTCTGAATGGTTTTCTCCTTTAACCCCAGATCTTTCCACCCTGTCTGGGATAGTGTATTCGGGTCAAAGGCAAAAAGCCGCGTTTCCGCCCTTTTATTATCCTTTCCCGGTATGGACTCACCTCCAAATCGGGTGGGGAAGCGAGGAGCAGGCAGGGCCAGGCTGGTATCGGCTTTGGTGATTTCAGGAGGCTTGGGCTCCGGAAACAGATCGGGCAGGAACCAGGCCAGGATGATCAGGGCGATCAGGCCTAAAATGCCTGCTCTTTCGCGAAGCGAAAAAGACAGATAAAAAAGTGTTGAAAAGCGTTCCATAGGGGCTAAGGTTTACCCAAAGAAAGCACCCCCTGAAATGGTGAAAAACAGGCCTTTCGGCCCGGTTTTCCGGCCCTGTTTTTGTTCAGAAAGATTTCTTGTTTGACCGAAAGAAATCCTTACCTTTGCCATCCTTTAATTTTGGCCAATTACACTTTGACGTCACAAATCATGCCTAAATAATTGAAATTCAGCGGCTTTTATTTCGACGGGAATAAAGGCCAGGTGGCATTTTGTACGTTCTGAATCAAATTAAACCGGTTTATACGCATATGTCTTCTACAAAAATGAATCAGCGGGTGGATTTTGGTAAGATCAAGCACTTAGCAGAAGCACCCGACCTGCTGGAAGTTCAGATCCAATCTTTTAAAGATTTTTTCCAACTGGAAACAACCCCTGACAAGCGTAACAATGAAGGTTTGTTCAAGGTGTTCAAGGAGAACTTCCCTATCACCGATACGCGTAACATCTTCGTTCTGGAGTTTCTGGATTATTTCATTGATCCGCCCCGTTACTCCATTGACGAGTGTATGGAAAGAGGGTTGACCTATGCGGTCCCCCTGAAAGCCAAACTGCGTCTGAGCTGTAACGATGAAGAGCACGTGGATTTCCAAACCATCGTTCAGGACGTGTTCCTGGGAAATATCCCCTACATGACCCCTCGTGGCACCTTTGTGATCAATGGGGCAGAGCGTGTGGTCGTTTCCCAATTGCATCGTTCGCCCGGCGTATTCTTTGGTCAATCCATTCACCCCAACGGAACCAAGATCTATTCCGCCCGTGTGATCCCCTTCAAGGGCGCCTGGATGGAATTTGCGACGGACATCAACAACGTGATGTACGCCTACATCGACCGTAAGAAAAAATTCCCTGTGACGACGCTGCTGCGTTCGATCGGGTTTGAAACCGATAAAGACATCCTTGAACTCTTTGGCATGGCCGATGAGGTTAAGGGGGATAAGAAATCGCTCAGCAAGTACGTAGGACGCCGCCTGGCTGCCCGTGTACTCCGTAGCTGGGTAGAGGACTTCGTAGATGAAGATACCGGTGAAGTTGTATCCATCGAGCGGAATGAAGTGATCCTCGAGCGTGACTCCGTCCTGGACGAAGAAGCCATCGACATGATCGCCGACATGGGCGCTGAAAGCGTATTCATTCAGAAGGAAGATGTAGGTGGCGATTACGCGATCATCTACAATACCTTGAACAAGGATACTTCCAATAGCGAACTGGAAGCCGTTCA
The DNA here is from genome assembly GCA_033762195.1 of Chitinophagaceae bacterium. Lineage (GTDB taxonomy): Bacteria > Bacteroidota > Bacteroidia > Chitinophagales > Chitinophagaceae > SpSt-398. The sequence continues at coordinate 3,854 of JANRLV010000040.1, forward strand.
ACATATCTACCGTCAATTGCGCGGTGCGGATGCTCCCGATAATGAGACCGCCCGTGGAATCATTGACAAACTGTTCTTCTCTGACAAACGCTATGACCTCGGAGAAGTAGGTCGTTATAAAATCAACCGTAAACTCGGTCTCGAAGCCAAACTGGATCAGAAAACACTGACCAAACAGGATATCATCGAGATCATCAAATACCTGGTACGCCTCACCAACGGTAAAGCCGAGATCGATGATATCGATCACCTGAGCAACCGTCGTGTACGTACCGTGGGCGAACAACTTTATGCCCAGTTCGGGGTGGGTCTGGCCCGTATGGCCCGTACCATCCGCGAAAGAATGAACGTGCGTGACAACGAGGTATTTACACCAGTGGACCTGATCAATGCGCGGACACTGTCCTCCGTGATCAACTCCTTCTTTGGAACCTCTCAGTTGTCGCAGTTCCTCGATCAAACCAACCCGCTTTCCGAGATCACGCACAAGCGTCGTATCTCCGCCCTCGGACCTGGTGGTCTGAGCCGCGAACGCGCCGGTTTCGAGGTACGTGACGTACACTATTCCCACTATGGCCGTCTCTGTACGATCGAGACACCGGAAGGACCAAACATCGGTCTGATCTCCACCCTCTGCGTACACGCGACGATCAACGAAATGGGCTTCATTGAAACGCCTTACCGCAAAGTAGAGAATGGAAAAGTGAACATGAAGGAACTGGTGTTCCTGAGCGCGGAAGAGGAAGATGAAGCCAAGATCGCCCAGGCCAATGCGCCCCTTGACGAAAAAGGACAATTTGTAGAAGATAAGGTGGTCAGTCGCGAAACCGGTGACTTCCCGATCCTGGATAAAGCGGATGTAGAATTCATGGACGTAGCCCCGAACCAGATCGTTGGTTTGAGTGCTTCCCTGATCCCCTTCCTTGAGCACGATGACGCCAACCGTGCCCTGATGGGATCAAACATGCAACGTCAGGCCGTTCCCCTGATCCGCCCCGACGAACCAATCGTTGGAACCGGATTGGAAGGTAAAGCAGCCCGTGATGCACGTATCCAGATCCACTCAGAAGGAACAGGGGTAGTAGAATATGTGGATGCCAATGAGATCCATGTTCGCTACGACCGCAACGACGCTGAAAAGCTGGTAAGCTTTGAAGATGACCTGCGCATTTACAAGCTGACCAAATTCATTAAAACCAACCAGGAGACCTCCATCAACCTGAAACCGGCTGTAAAGAAAAATCAGAAGGTGAAGAAAGGAGATTTCCTGACCGAAGGATATGCTACGCAAAACGGAGAACTGGCCCTTGGTAAGAACCTGAAAGTGGCATTCATGCCCTGGAAAGGTTACAACTTCGAGGATGCCATTGTGATCAGTGAGCGTGTAGTAAAAGAAGATTGGTTCACATCTGTTCACATCTCTGAATATGAACTGGAAGTACGTGATACCAAACTGGGTGAAGAAGAACTGACCCCGGATATCCCCAACGTTTCGGAAGAAGCGACCAAAGACCTCGACGAGAACGGTATCATACGTCTCGGCGCTCAGGTGAAAGAAGGAGATATCATCATTGGTAAGATCACTCCGAAAGGAGAAAGCGATCCCACGCCTGAAGAGAAACTGCTCCGTGCGATCTTCGGTGATAAAGCCGGTGATGCCAAAGACGCTTCCCTGAAAGCACCCAATGGTGTGGAAGGGGTGGTGATCGGCAAGAAACTCTTCCAACGTGCGAAGAAAGACAAGAATGCCAAAGTGCGGGAGAAAGCAGCGTTGGAGAAACTTGAGCGTATCCACGAGAAGAATGTCATTGACCTGAAAGAAGTATTGCTGGAGAAATTGCAGACCCTGCTGAAGGATCATTCCTCAGCTGGTGTGGGCAACAACTTTGGTGAAGTACAGATCGGCAAAGGCGCCAAATTCACTGTGAAAAATCTGGGTCAACTGGATTACCAGAACATCAACCCGCTGGGTTGGACCGGTGATGCCAAAGTAGATGATCAGATCAATACCCTGCTGCACAACTACAGCATCAAATACAACGAAGAACTTGGCCGTTACAAACGCGAGAAATTCAATATCTCCATTGGGGATGAACTTCCTGCCGGTGTATTGAAACTGGCTAAAGTGTACCTGGCTGTGAAGCGGAAACTGAAAGTGGGTGATAAGATGGCCGGTCGCCACGGAAACAAGGGTATCGTTGCCAAGATCGTGCGTGCAGAAGACATGCCTTTCCTGGAAGACGGAACACCTGTGGATGTGGTATTGAACCCGCTCGGGGTACCAAGCCGTATGAACCTCGGTCAGATCTACGAAACCGTATTGGGATGGGCTGGTCAGAAACTCGGTATCAAGTTCGCGACACCGATCTTTGATGGTGCCACTACCGACGAGATCGCTTCTTATTGCGAAGATGCCGGTATCCCCCGTTTCGGTCATACTTATCTGTATGATGGTGAAACCGGAGAACGTTTCCACCAGAAAGCCACTGTGGGTGTGATCTATGTGATCAAACTTCACCACATGGTTGATGATAAGATGCACGCCCGTTCGATCGGACCATACAGCTTGATCACACAGCAGCCGCTGGGTGGTAAGGCACAGTTCGGTGGACAACGTTTCGGGGAGATGGAGGTATGGGCCCTCGAAGCCTATGGTGCTTCCAACATCCTGCAGGAATTGCTGACCATCAAATCGGATGATATCATTGGTAGGGCGAAGACCTACGAAGCGATCGTGAAAGGGGATAACGTGCCTCGTGCCGGTGTACCTGAGTCATTCAATGTACTTGTACATGAATTACGCGGTCTGGGTCTTGACCTGAAATTTGAATAATAATTTGTTTCACGCCGCGCAAGCGATGGGAAATTATACAACGACAAACTCTAATACGATCTATGGCAATGCGAAAAGAGAATCGCCCCAAATCAAGTTTTTCCAAGATCACCATTGGACTCGCCTCTCCCGATAATATCCTGGAAAGGAGTTACGGAGAAGTATTAAAGCCTGAAACGATCAACCACCGGACCTATAAGCCGGAGCGTGATGGTCTGTTCTGCGAGCGGATCTTCGGACCGGTGAAAGATTTCGAATGCGCCTGTGGTAAATACAAGCGTATCCGTTATAAGGGTATTGTGTGTGACCGTTGCGGTGTGGAAGTGACCGAGAAAAAGGTTCGCCGCGAGCGCATGGGCCATATCAAGCTCGTTGTACCTGTCGTGCATATCTGGTATTTCAAATCCCTTCCGAATAAGATCGGTTACCTGCTGGGAATGAGCTCCAAGAAATTGGAGTCCATCGTTTACTACGAGCGCTTCGTGGTGATACAAGCCGGTTTGCGTGCCGATCAGGGACAGAACTACGGTGACCTGCTCACCGAGGAAGAATACCTGGATATCCTGGAGGCCCTGCCAAAAGATAACCAGTATCTGCCGGATGAGGATCCCAATAAATTCATTGCCAAGATGGGTGCCGAAGCGGTACATGACCTGCTTCAGCGCATCGATCTGGATCAATTGTCGTTTGACCTCCGTAATGCCGCTGCCACCGAAACTTCCCAGCAAAGGAAGGCCGACGCCCTTAAGCGTTTGAGCGTGGTAGAAGCATTCCGTGATGCCAATTCCCGTATCACCAACCGCCCTGAGTGGATGGTGATGCAATACATTCCCGTGATCCCGCCGGAACTGCGCCCGCTTGTTCCCTTGGATGGTGGCCGTTTCGCGTCTTCCGACCTGAACGACCTCTATCGTCGTGTGATCATCCGGAACAACCGTCTGAAACGCCTGCTCGAGATCAAAGCACCTGAGGTGATCCTGCGTAACGAAAAACGTATGCTTCAGGAAGCGGTTGACTCCCTGTTTGATAACAGCCGTAAATCCAACGCCGTAAAAGCGGAAGGTGGTCGCGCCCTGAAATCCCTCAGCGATGTGCTGAAAGGAAAACAAGGACGTTTCCGTCAGAACCTGTTGGGTAAACGTGTTGACTATTCCGGTCGTTCTGTTATCGTGGTAGGCCCCGAATTGAAATTACATGAGTGCGGTCTGCCAAAGGATATGGCGGCCGAACTGTTCAAACCCTTTATCATTCGTAAACTGATTGAAAGGGGTATTGTAAAAACAGTGAAAAGCGCTCGTAAACTCGTAGATAAAAAAGAAGCCGTGGTATGGGATATCCTGGAGAACATTCTCCGTGGACACCCGATCATGCTGAACCGTGCCCCAACACTGCACCGTCTTTCGATCCAGGCCTTCCAGCCCAAGCTGATCGAAGGAAAGGCGATCCAGCTTCACCCGCTCGTGTGTTCGGCCTTTAACGCCGACTTCGATGGTGACCAGATGGCCGTGCACGTGCCTTTGAGCAATGCAGCCGTACTGGAAGCCCAGTTGCTGATGCTCTCTGCGCATAACATCCTTAACCCGCAGAATGGTCAGCCCATTACCCTTCCTTCACAGGACATGGTACTTGGTCTGTACTACCTGTCAAAAGGCAAAAAAACCACCCCGACTGAAAAAGTGAAGGGTGAAGGACGTGCCTTCTATGGTGCTGAGGAAGTGATCATTGCCTACAATGAAAAGCAGGTTGATCTGCATGCGTGGATCCGGGTAAAAACCAATGTGCGTGAAGGTGGTAAACTGGTTAAAAAGCTGATCGAAACGACTGTGGGTCGTGTTATTTTCAACCAACACGTTCCGCATGAAGTAGGTTTTGTCAATGCCCTGCTGACCAAGAAGAACCTCCGTGAGATCATTGGTGATATCATCGAGATCACCAATATCCCGAAGACTGTGAAGTTCCTGGATGATATCAAATCACTGGGATACCGTACAGCCTTCCAGGGTGGACTTTCCTTCAACATCAATGACCTGATCATTCCCGAAGTAAAGGAAGAGTTATTGGCTCAGGCTAAATCCGAAGTGGATGAAGTGTGGGAGAACTACAACATGGGTCTGATCACCAACAACGAACGATATAACCAGATCGTGGACATCTGGAGCCGGGTAGATACACGTATCACCGAGACCCTGATCCACGAGATGAGTACAGACAAGCAAGGCTTCAACTCCGTATTCATGATGCTTGACTCCGGTGCACGGGGTAGCAAACAGCAGGTAAAACAGCTGGCAGGTATGAGGGGTCTGATGGCCAAGCCAAGAAAGAGCGGATCTACCGGTTCCGAGATCATCGAGAACCCGATCCTTTCCAACTTCAAAGGCGGTCTGAACGTATTGGATTACTTCATCTCCACCCACGGTGCCCGTAAGGGTCTGGCCGATACGGCCTTGAAAACAGCCGATGCCGGTTATCTGACCCGTCGTCTCGTGGATGTGGCCCAGGATGTGGTGATCACTGAAGAAGATTGCGGAACCCTGCGTGGTATCGCTACTTCTGCGCTGAAGGATAATGAGGACATCATCGAACCGCTGAGCGACCGTATCATCGGACGTACTTCGCTGCATGATGTGTACGATCCCATTTCAGATGAATTGATCGTGGCTGCCGGACAAGCCATCACCGAGGACATCGCGCACCGCATCGAAGATGCAGCGATCGAATTCGTAGAGATCCGTTCGGTACTGACCTGCGAAAGCAAACGTGGGGTGTGTGTGAAATGTTATGGTAAGAACCTTGCCTCCGGTTACCTCGCCCAAAAAGGTGATGCCGTGGGAATCATCGCCGCACAGTCCATTGGTGAGCCGGGTACCCAGTTGACCCTGCGTACCTTCCACGTGGGTGGTGTCGCCGGTTCTGCTGCTGTAGAATCTCAATTGCTGGCCAAATTTGATGGTACACTCCAGTTCGATGGTATCCGTACGGTTATCACCGAAAATAATGAAGGAAACAAAGTACAGATCGTAATCGGTCGTACCGGTGAGATGAGAAACGTAGACGTGTCAACCGACCGTTTGCTGAATACCATGCACATTCCTTATGGCGCCACACTGTTTGTTAAAGACGGACAGAAGATCAAAAAAGGCGACCTCATCTGTAGCTGGGACCCCTTCAACAACGTTGTGGTGGCCGAGCAGGCAGGTACAGTCAAATTTGAGAATGTCATTGAAGGTATCACCTATCGCGAAGAAGCGGATGAACAAACCGGTCACCGCGAGAAAGTGGTTATTGAAACCAAGGATAAGACCAAGATCCCGACCCTGCTCGTTGAAGGCAAGGACGTGAAGATCTATAACCTGCCAACCGGAAGCCATATCATCGTAGATGATACGGATGAAGTAAGAGCTGGTCAGGTACTGGTGAAGATCCCGCGTATCCTCGGTAAGTTGAGAGATATCACCGGTGGTCTGCCACGTGTAACCGAGCTGTTTGAAGCCCGTAACCCGAGCAATCCTGCGGTTGTATCCGAGATCGATGGTGTTGTAACCATGGGTGCCATCAAACGTGGTAACCGTGAGATCATCATTGAAGCCAAGGATGGTGTAACGAAAAAATACCTGGTGCCGCTGACCCGTCAGATCCTGGCACAGGATGGTGACTTTGTAAAAGCAGGTGCTTCGCTGAGTGATGGACAGATTGCTCCGTTCGATATTCTTTCGATCAAAGGACCTTTCGCGGTACAGGAGTATGTGGTGAATGAGATCCAGGAGGTTTATCGTTTACAAGGTGTGAAGATCAATGATAAACACATCGAGGTGATCGTTCGTCAGATGATGCGTAAGGTAACCATCGTTGATCCGGGAGATACCAAGTTCCTGGAAGATGACCTGGTTGATAAATTTGAATTCATCACGGAAAACGACTGGGTATTTGATAAGAAGGTTGTGACCGAACCTGGTGATTCCGGTAAGTTCCGTGCAGGCCAGATCGTTGGGTTGCGTGAAGTAAGGGAGGAAAACTCCATTCTTCGCCGGAATGACAAGAAACTGGTTGAATTCAGGGATGCCAAATCCGCTACTTCTGCGCCCACATTGCTTGGTATCACCAAGGCTTCACTGGGTGTACAAAGCTGGATCTCAGCGGCTTCCTTCCAGGAAACCACCAAGGTACTCAGCTCGGCAGCTATTCAGGGTAAATCGGATGAAATGCTGGGTCTGAAGGAGAATGTGATCACAGGTCACCTGATCCCTGCCGGTACGGGTCTTCGCGATTTCGAAAACATGATCGTGGGCAGCAAAGAAGAGTACGAACTGTTGCAGACCACCCGCGAAGCCATGGCATTCGACGAAGAGGAATAATCAATCAAGTAAAAATTATAACAAGGAGCAGACCAACATCTGCTCCTTTTTTATAAATTGGTGGGCGTTAAGGCTTTCCTAAAGTGACCAGGTACACCGGAATTACCTGGACCAATGACTAACTTGCAAAAAAATAATGCACATGAACAAATGGCTACTCGTGCTGAATGGGGTTCTGGTTTTGGCTGTTGGGTTTCTATTTTATAAACAAATGCAACCTTCCGGCAAAAGGGGCAAGACCACAGCCGGTGAACTGAAACCGGTTGCGTCAGAAGGCCAACCTGTACGGATCGGATATTTTGAAATGGATTCCGTAGAGACCAATTTTGAGTTGTTCAAAGAGGTGGAAAAAGAGATGAACCGCAAAGCAGATGCCATGACCGGTGAACTAACCCGGCTCCAGCAGAACCTGCAAAAAGAATACGATGCCTTTCAGGCGCAAGCCCCGGGAATGACCCAGGAACAAGGCGAAGCGGCTCAAAGAAAATTGCAATTGTTAGATAACCAGATACGAAATACCCGCGACCGGCTCGATCAGGAAAGGAGCCAGTACTTCATGGAGAAACAACAGAAAATACTCAACATGATCCGGGATTATTTCAAGCAATACAACGAGGATAAAGGTTACACCTATATTTTTGCCAGCGAACCTGGTTTGATGTACTTAAAAGATACGGCCTTTAACCTGACAAGCGATCTGCTGAAAGGATTGAATGAAATGCACGCTAAAGAAAAGGCCAAGACGAAAAAAGAATAACATGAAAGACCTGGAATCGATCTTCCAGCAGATGAATCAACTAAAGGTAGGAGTGATCGGTGACCTCATGCTCGATACCTACCTGATGGGTCGTGTTGACCGTATCTCTCCCGAAGCACCGGTTCCTGTCATTTCCCTTCAACACCGTGAACACCGGATCGGCGGTGCCGGAAATGTTGCCCTGAATGCCGCCAGCTTAGGTGCCTCTGTAGCCATACTGGGTGTATTAGGTGATGATGATGATGCCAACTTGCTGACTGACCTTTTTGAGAAAAAAGGGATTTCCACTCAATATGCATTCCGATCGGGCAAAAGAATCACGACCAATAAAATGCGTATCATCAGCCGTAATCAACAGATGATGCGGGTGGATGCAGAAGTGACACATGACCTGGATAAAGGGGAAGAAGCCCATTTATTGGAAAAGCTGAATAAATACATTGAAAAGGAAAAGCCCCATATCCTGATACTTGAAGATTATAACAAAGGGGTTTTGACGGAAGGTATCATTGACGGGGCCATTGCTCTTTGCCAGGCGAAAGGCATCCTTACCGCAGTGGATCCCAAGCGAAAGAACTTCTTTGCCTATCAGGAAGTGGATATATTCAAACCCAATCTCAAGGAAGTAAGGGAGGCACTCAATCTTCTGCCTGAGGCTTTGACCTTACAAACACTACGTGAAATCCATCACGCCCTGGCTGACAAATTACAACACCGCATATCTTTTATCACTTTGTCTGAACAAGGTGTCTTTTACCAGGAGAAGGAAAAGGCGGCGATCCTGCCCTCACACATGCGGGACATTGCCGATGTTTCCGGCGCCGGGGATACGGTCATTGCCGTAGCCTCTTTGGTTTATGCCGTAACCAAAAATCCTCACCTGATGGCGGAGATCGCCAATATTGCAGGTGGGTTGGTATGTGAACAGGTAGGCACGGCCGCCATCAACAAAGAAAGATTATTTCAGGAGTGTGAATTGCTGTTATCCTGATATCTTCGCTCCCTTTTTCCTAACTTAGTTATACAATCATGTCAAAGCTTGCGCTTGCCATACATGGAGGAGCCGGAACTATTCTCCGGTCACAGATGTCCCCCGATAAAGAAGCGATTTACCGGACGGCACTCGATGAAGCGTTGGAAGCAGGATATAAAGTATTGCGTCAGGGAGGGGCCGCACTGGATGCAGTGGTCGCGGCGGTTGTTTCCCTGGAAGATTGTGAATGGTTCAATGCCGGAAAAGGTTCGGTATTTACCCATCAGGGCCACCATGAAATGGATGCAGCCGTGATGGATGGACAAACAGGTCGCGCCGGTGCAGTGGCGGGTGTTCGTCAAATCAAAAACCCCATTCTCCTGGCTCAATCGATTATGGATCATAGCGACCATATTCTCCTGAGTGGCGACGGGGCAATGGCTTTTGCCCGGGAACACGGCTTAGCCTTTGAAGACGATGCCTATTTTTATACCCCTCATCGATACAAACAATGGCAGCAGGCACTATTAGAGGACCGTACACTACTGGATCATGATGATCGGGAAACCGATAATGATCTGGATGAAAAAAAATTTGGCACCGTTGGCGCCGTAGCCTGTGATGCACATGGGCATTTGGCCGCGGCAACGAGTACCGGGGGCATGACAAATAAAAAATACAATCGGATCGGTGATTCACCGCTGATCGGTTGTGGAACCTATGCCAATAATAGCACCTGTGCGGTGAGTTGCACCGGTCATGGTGAAAAATTTATCCAGGCCGTGGCTGCTTATGATGTGCACTGCCTGATGGAATATAAAGGCCTCGATTTGCCTGAAGCCCTTCGGATCGTGGTCAATGAAAAATTATTGCGCATTCGGGGCGAAGGCGGGATCATTGGGGTGGATGCCGGCGGGAACACGGCCATGATCTTTAATTCCGAGGGGATGTACCGGGGGCGGATAGATGCAAGTGGACTGAAAGAAATAGCCATCTATAAGTAGGAACAGCGTTTTAAAGCCGTTTAAACCACAAAGGGTACAGAGACACAGAGTTATTTATTTTACCAATGAAAAAATACGCCATCATAGTTGCCGGAGGATCGGGTACCCGGATGGGTTCAAATATTCCAAAACAGTTTCTTTTATTGAAAGAGAAACCGATTCTCTATTACACGCTCAAGATCTTTCTCGAGGCCTATGACGATCTCCAGATCATTCTGGTATTGCCTGTGGAGTACACGGACATGGGACGGGAGATTATTGACGCGTATTTTGACAAGGATCGGATACAAATCACCGCCGGAGGGGATACCCGTTTTCAATCCGTGAAGAATGGATTACAATTGATCGACGAAGAGTCTATCATTTTTGTTCATGATGGGGTGCGTTGCCTTCTTTCGGCAGACCTTATCCATCGCTGTTATGCACAGGCCCTGGAATCAGGTTCGGCCATTCCTGCTATTCCAAGTAAAGACAGTGTACGCCTCAGGAAAGGAGAGATGAATGAATCTGTTGACCGAAAGTCGGTGATGCTGATCCAGACACCGCAGACCTTTCACAGCAAAATATTGTTGCCGGCCTTCCAGATCGATGATAAGGATAAATTTACCGATGAGGCGACGGTGGTGGAGGCCTTTGGGTTGAAAGTATTCCTGGTGGAAGGGGAGGAAATGAATATCAAGATTACTACTCCGTTGGATTTGGTATTGGCGGAACAAGTCATTGCATTTTAATTCACCGCAGAGAACAAGAGGACGCGGAGATACGCAGAGATTTTTCAGTGGTAAAGGCTAATAGAATTTAGCCCTTAGAATCTGTCAAAATATCTCTGCGTAACTCTGCGTCCTCATGCTCTCTGCGGTGAACTATACTTTAACCATTTCAGGTACCACGGTAATCTATTCCACTTCACACAAGGATATTTCTCCAACTCAGCTCCAAACCCCGAATAGAAGAAAGCCAGCCCAGGCACATCACTTCCTTCGAAATCCAAGACCATATTTTTTCCTGCATAATCTTCAATAAAGGAATGGATCAATAAATGCGAAGCACCACTATCACGACCTTCGGGGGAATTGCCCACCAGTATATAGTAAGCTCTTTTTTCAGAGAAGAAGAATATCGCCGAAGCGGTCCAGTCCCCTTGCGGGTTTCGAACCCCATAGGAACGAACCTGTTTCTGTGCAGTAAGTTGGTTCAGCAGCGCATGAAGCTGGAGAAAATCCTTCGCCGTCCCATTCCCTGAAGTACGGATCTCTTTTCTTGCCAGCCGGATCACGACATCAAAATCAATGTCACGCTCTACCAATAATCCGGCCTTTTCTGCTTTACGGATATTCCGAAAAGTGTTTTCCCGGTATTTTGCCTGAATAGATGCAGAATCTGAGGAAAGGTCAAGCACAAAATTATCCCTGTAATAAATGCCTGCTGTTTCCTTTGTTACGGCATTACCGGCATTCAGGTAGATATCGATATAGCGAAATTTGGAAGGGATATGCTGAAGAAAAGCGGTGATAATGGATTCATCCAGATTTTTACCAAAGACCCCCAATTGCGCACAGAGAAAAGGCGGGTAGAGATAGGAAATGCCGAACTTGTTTCGCCGGGTAAGGGGCATAACCGCTTCATAGTCGTTTAAGACAAGTCCTTCCCATTGGGTACAAAAATGATCGAGATACCAGGAATGTGCATAGATCAGCGGGTGATCAGCACGGGCCAAACATTGATCCCATTTTGAACGATCAATTTCTTCGTGAGAGCGATAATGAATATTGTACGGTTTCTCCATGCTTAAAAATGAAGGGTCGGTATGATTTTTCGCGGGGAAAAATTGGCCAGGTCAATCGAGAAAGAGATCGAGCGCGCGAATTTTTTTGTTCCGATCACCGATTGGATATAGTCTTTATAGGCCCTGCTATAGATAAGCGGGAAATATACATTGACTGTTTCTTTGAAAAGAGATACCTGTAAACCGGCATCAAACAAGAAACGGTCCTCCTCGCTATTGCGGGCCCAGGGTTCGGCATAGGTTCCTATATCAAAGAAGGCGCGAAGGGGAATCTTTACCGGCAGTATGGAAAGAGGATTGATGGATTGGGGAATGGTGGTGGTAAGATTGATGGCTGCCAGCCAGTCATCGGTCTTGCCTACCTTATCCGAGAGCAGGTCGGTCCGTACCTTGAACCCGCCATCCCTGACCATGATCTGCTGACTGGGTACTTTTTCAAATCGATTCCGGCCTACGAAATAATCACTGTACGTGTAATCCTCATACCCTATGGGCCCGGTCATATTCAGGTGATAGCGATCGGTGAGAAACTGTTTTTCATTGGTCTTCTCACCGAGGTAAAGAAATTTACCGGCAAAGAACCGCAGGTTCATGCCACCGCCTTTGGCATAATTAAAGAAATAGTTTCCCGTAAAGGCCAGGCGAAGGAAATCGGCATTTACCTCGGCCTTTAATTCTGCTTTCCAGGGGTACAGGGCGCGGAAGTCCTCCCATTGAATACGGAGTTGACCCAGGTGCCGGCTGGTCCCTTCTTTTCCAATGCGGTATTCGATGGTCGTATCAATGCCTACAACAATGGTGTCTGGGGTAAAAGTAAATCCATCCTCTTGCAGGAAATAGGATTTCCATTGCACAAATCGTTGCCGCGTACTCGTCTCTGTTTTTTCTCTCCAGGTAAACCGGATCCCGGGAACGATCTTGGTCACACCCAGAACTGTCTCTCTTCCTTTTTGATCCGTTGCTTCATCCATGCTAAATCGGGCACCTTGCAGAAAGATATCTGTTTTGCGCAGCCAACCCTTTTGGTTGTACAGGCTATAATTCAATTTTACCAGGCCATTGAACTGTTTTGTCCCGGTGGCATAAAGCGGTATGGCCAGGAATTGAAATGGCGCAGGAGGCAGGGAGGCATTGGTCAGTAAAGCCCCGATCATGATCCGGTCATAGCTGTTCATGCCAATTGCCGGGCTCCAGGTAATAATCCCTTTATCAGGCTGGTTGATGGCTTGCAGCCATTTTTTGGCTGCAAAGGGATTCGTGAACACTGGTTTCCGTGGGACCACAGAAGCTGGCGTTGCTGCTTTCCCCAATTTATTTTGAAAGAATGCATCCAGGTCCTTTCCACTCACTTTTTCAAAAACCGCCTGCATATCCTCTGGATAGGGATGTTTGAACTTCCATTCCTCGTAATAGGCTTGCATGGCCCGATCAAAGGCTTCTCTCCCTATCTCTTTTTCCAATTCCTGAAACAGGGTAGCGGTACGGTGATAGACCAGGGTATTATAATTTTCCGGGTTGTATGCGGCTGAAGAAAGATCAACAGGTTGACTTTCGGCAATGGCTTCCCGCGTACGGGTGAGTCTTTCCTGAATGGAATAAAGTGAAATGGATTTATTTGTACCCAATGGTATATTTCCCGAAGCAGGATGTGTTTCTATATAACGATAATCATACAACGAGTTGATCCCCTCATCCATCCAGGGATGATCCCGTTCATTATTTGCCAGTATGCCGTAAAACCAGTTATGCCCTACTTCATGGCGGATGATCAGTTCCAGTAAACCATCTGAGTCTCCATCCAGCACCGTAAGGGTAGGATATTCCGTACCACCCGAGGAACCCTCAATATCCTGCACCACGGAAACCGTATTGTATGGATATTCACCGATCCATGTACCATTGGTTTGTAAAGCGGTTGCTACATAGGCAAGGCTTTTTTCCCAACGCTCTGCACCGGGCAGATGAAAAGCAAGGGCGGATACTTTTTTTCCGGAGGGCAAAGAGATGGCCTCTTGTTTTACGACAAAGCGTTTATCAGCCACCCAGGCAAAATCATGGATTCGATCCTGAATGAAATGTAAGGTCTTGGTTTCTTTGGACGATACAGGAAATTCTCTTTTAATAACTTTGGTGATACCCTTCACTTTCACTTTTTCCGTTTCGGGTGTCCAGGTAAAAGAACGCCGCGTTTCCAGCCATTTCTTTTCTGATTCATTTTGTAATTCCCCGGTGGCGGCAACCACATAATTTGCCGGCAGGGTGATCTGGACATCAAAATGTCCAAACTCGCCATAGAATTCACCATGGTCTAGGATAGGCATGGGGTGCCAGCCTTTGTGGTCATAAACGGCTGGCTTGGGAAACCAATGGGCCACATAGTAATGCTGCCCTTTGTACCCACCCCGGTTGAAGAAGTTGGGGAGTTTAACATGAAAGGGTGTGGTGATCGTGACCGACTTTCCGGGTAACAAGGGTTTGGGAAGCACCAACTTCACAATATCAATATGCTCGGGATGGTCCTCTACATCGGCTGTAATGTTATCCACTTTAAAATCGAGCCGGTTGATATATCCTTTTTGTTCTTTTTGGGAAAAATAGAAGGCCGTACTCCCGTTCTGTAAGGCCTGGTCGGTATAAGCGGTCTTGTCATTTTTATACGCATTGGGCCAAAGATGGAACCAGATGAACCGCAGGGTGTCGGGGGAATGGTTAGTGTAATCGATCCGTTCAAAGCCATCCAGCGTATTCTCCGTATCATTCAGGGTTACATCAATGCTGTACCGAAGGTCTTGCTGCCAGTATTGGGAAAGAAGGGAGAGCGGACTTAACAAAGTGACCAGTATGAAGAGACGGCATTTTTTCACCGGCATGTCTTTGTCCCCAAAGATAATTTCTTTAGCTGATTATTTCCCTTTTCCCAGCAGGATGATACGCAGGGTATGGATCATGATCTTGAAATCAAGTGCCAGGGAGATGTTTTCGATGTACAGGAGATCAAAACGGCTTCTTTCTACCATTTCAGCTACATTTTCTGCATAGCCGAATTGTACCATTCCCCAGGAGGTAAGCCCGGGTTTTACTTTCAAGAGGTATTTGTAATACGGGTTTTGTTCAATCACCTGGTCGATATAGTATTGGCGCTCCGGGCGGGGGCCTACCAGGCTCATTTCCCCTTTCAGGATATTCCAAAGTTGTGGCAACTCATCTAATCGCCATTTACGCATCACTCTTCCCCAGGGTGTAATCCGTTCGTCCGAGTCGGAAGATAAACGGGGGCCATCCTTTTCGGCTTCCTCCACCATGGAACGGAATTTATGCATTTGAAAGGGCTTCCCTTTATAACCGATCCTTTCCTGGTTGTAGAAGATTGGGCCGGGGGAGGACAGGCTTGTGCGTAACATGATATACAACAGGTATGGCGATAAAAGGACAAGTCCCAATATGGCCACCGTTACATCCAGGAGTCTTTTGATGTTCTGTTGCCATTCCGGCATCAACCCTGTTTTCAGGTCGATCAATACAGCCCCAAGGATATTGCTTACGCGCACCGATCCTGACAGGATATCCATGCTATCTGCCGGGATCTTGATTTCCACATCCTTTTCACTGAGGTGGTTGATGACCGATTCCAGTGTTGCTTTATCGTTTTTATCCAAACCGATCACTACCGCGTTTATCTTATGGGTATCCAGTATCGCTTCTAAGGATTCAATATCTCCCAGCCTCGGTAAACCGCCAATCGGCGCTTCTGTATGCTTTTCTCCAGCAGCCACATACCCGGTGAAATGATACCCTTCCTTGGCCAATTCCGGGGCTGTATCCTGATACAGGCGTGCGGCAAAACCATTCCCTCCGATCAAAAGGGTGGGATAACGCACTAACCCATTCCGCAATTGCCGTTTGGCCATGTTCAGCAATAACAAACGCCCGGCAAACACAAAAAAGAATTGCAATCCCAACAAGGAGAAGAAGGCTGCATAGTAATACCTGAAATCATTATTCGACCGGATATCATCCAGGATGATGGTAAAATAAAGGAAAACAACACCCAGCAGGGAAACGATGAAGGTGGTGATCATTTCGCGGAGCCGCGATTTGCGGTAGATACACCGGTAAGCACCAACGATGGTATACAGGCTTAACCAGCCAAGTGGCACAAGAAAAATACCCAGCCAAAAATTGTCATCGATCTGCAGGCCATCATCACCCGCCACGCGGATGCCGAGGTAATATTTTCGTAAAAAATACATCACCCCCCATACCCAGGCGCTCATCACATAATCACTGATGGCATACCAGGCAATATGTAAACGGGGTTTATGATTCATCAGGAACGCGTGAGTACGTTATTACCGATCTTCTGTAATATCTGGTGGGCGACATCCATGGCCATCAGGCCATCGATCTCCGACACGATCGTTTTGGTATTCTGTTCAATGGCTGATTTGAATTCCACCAGTTCCTGCCGAATGGCATTGATATTTGGTACAGGTGGGTTGGCTATGGCAATGGTTCGGTTACCCGTAGGGGTAGCGATATCAAAGGTGAATACATTGGCATCCTTGGCTTCCTTGAGCTTGATCACTTCTGATTTTTTCTCCAGGAAGTCGATCCCGATATAGGCATCTTTCTGAAAGAGGCGCATCTTACGCATTTTCTTCATCGAGATACGGGACGAGGTGAGATTGGCCACACAGCCATTATTGAATTCGATCCGTACGTTGGCAATATCCGGTGTTTCGGTCATCACGGCTACGCCGCTCGCGGAGATGCTTTTTACATCACTTTTTACAATACTCAGTATGATATCAATATCATGGATCATGAGGTCGAGGATCACGCTCACTTCAGTGCCACGGGGATTGAATTGTGCCAGGCGATGTACTTCAATAAAGAGCGGGTTGAGGTCAAGATCCTTTACCGCAAGAAAAGCGGGGTTGAACCGTTCCACATGGCCTACCTGGAACTTTACATCCGATTCCCGCGCCAGTTTCACCAGTGTCCTGGCCTCTTCCATATCATTGGCCAGGGGTTTTTCTACAAAGATGTGTTTACCTTTGCGGATGGCTTTTTCACACAATTCAAAATGGTAATTGGTGGGGGCGACCACATCGATGGCATCACAGGCATCCATCAGCAGACCGGCATCGAGAAAGCGGGGGAGTTGATATTTATCGGAGACCTCCTGTGCGGTATCGTCATTGGGATCATAGAAACCGACCAGGTCTACACCGGGTATCTCCTTCCAGTTGTTCAGGTGGAATTTTCCCAGGTGGCCTACGCCGAAGACTCCGATTTTCAACATGTTAGCTATTTCGGCAAATATACTATTTTAACCAGAGAGAGTTAGTAACCAAACTTATTTAGGTTTCTCGCAGGGGTCCCCCGAGTCTTTGCGATCGCGGCGAGAAATGAATATATACCTGCTCCTGAGTTAATACCTTCTTATAATATAAAATCCAATAACAGCACCCCTACCAACCCCAGCACGGATATCGTCGTTTCCATAACGGTCCAGGACAAAAAGGTCTGTTTCAACGATAACCCAAAGAACTCCTTGTACATCCAAAAACCAGAGTCATTTACATGCGACCCGAAAACACTCCCTGTACCCACCGCCAGTACCATCAATTCGGGCGAGGCGGCCCCGGAAACCACCAGGGGGGTAACCACCCCGGCGGCAGTGATACCGGCTACGGTAGCGGAGCCAATGGCTACCCGCAACAAGGCCGTGACCACCCAGCCAAAGACCAGGGGGTGCATTTGCCAACGGCCACTAAAAGAAGCAATGTATTTATCGGTGCCACTGTCCTGTAAGACCTGTTTCAACACACCGCCTGCGGTAATGATCAACACGATCATCGCGATTCCGGAAATAGCATCCTGGGCCCATTTCATGGTTGTTTCCATGGACTTACCGGCCCGTAACCCAAAATACCAGATGGCCAACAGCACGGATAAAAGGAGGGCAATGGTAGTATCTCCAATAAAGAGCAATATCTTTTTAAATACATGGTCACCCAGAAAATTGTCCGCCACCACCGCCAGGGTGATCAGCAATACCGGCATCAACCCGATCAGGAAACTGGGAAAAGCCGCCGGAAGTTTTCTGTTGGGCTCTGCTTCGGTGGAGAGAAAGGTGGATTGCAATTTCACTTCGATCCCTTTTAACCGTTTTCCCAGAAAAGGCCCGGCCAACACCACCACCGGTATGGCCACCATCAGGCCATAGATCAGGGTCTTTCCCATATTTGCCTTAAAGGCATTGACCAGAAAAACAGGACTGGGATGGGGCGGCAAAAAACAATGGGTGGTGGATAGGGAAGCTGCCATGGGAATGGCGACATATAACAAAGGAAGTTTGGCCTTGTGTGCAATGGAGAAAACAAGGGGTACCAGGATCACAAAACCCGCATTGTAATAAAGCGGGATGCCTATCAAAAACCCGGTCAGCAAAACGGCCCATTGGATATGCTTTTCACCAAAACCATTGATCAGGGTTGTCGAGATCTTCTCTGCCGCGCCACCTGCTTCCATCACTTTACCCAGGATGGCCCCCAGGCAAATCACCAGTGCAACACCGCTCAGCGTAGAACCAACCCCTTTTTCAATTGATTTTACCAATTGCAAAGGATCTAATCCCAGGAATAAACCTGAAAGGATGGCCACGATCAGCAGGGAAATAAAGGGGCTGACCTTCTTAGTCGTAAGAAAAATCTGCAGACAAATGGCCAGAAAAATGACAAGCAATTGCATGGATGAGGGGGTGTATTTTGAATCTTTGTGAAGGGTGAATAGTGAATAGTGAATGGTGAATGGTGAGAAAATATTTTGGGTTATAAGGTATAGGAATTAAGTTTCACTATTCACTATTCACTATTCACTATTCACTATTCACTATTCACTATTCACTATTCACGCCTCACGCCTCACGCCTCACGCCTCACGTCCCACCTCTCACACCTCACTCCACCGTATTCACCAACTCACCCACCCCTTCAATCGAAATCGCAACCACATCACCCGATTGTAACGTAAACGGATGGTCGGGTACGATCCCCGTGCCTGTCATCACCAGGCAACCATGAGGGAAGCTGGTCTCCCGATAAATATAAGATACTAATTCTGCCGGTGTGCGCTTCATTTTTTCAATCCCGATTTGTCCATTAAATACTTCTTCTCCGTTTCGGGAGATGGACATGGAAATAGTTGTATCTGTGGGCAATGGATCTTCAGTCAGTAAGATACAAGGTCCAACCGCCGCACTTCCATCATAGGTCTTGGCCTGGGGAAGATAGAGGGGGTTCTCTCCCTCAATACTCCGGCTACTCATATCATTTCCGATCGTATAACCGATGATCTTTCCTGAAGAGGTAACCACCAGCGTGAGTTCAGGCTCGGGTACATCCCAGGTACTGTCTTTCCGGATGCGGACTTCTTCGTGAGGGCCTTTTACACGAAAGGCACTGGCTTTAAAAAAACACTCCGGGCGTTCGGCTTCATAGACCTTTCCATAAAAATCAGCCCCGCCAGCGGCCTGGCTTTCTTCCTGTCGCCCGACCATGCTCCTGTAGTAAGTTACTCCACAGGCCCATACTTCCTGCTGACTCCCAATAGGCGGAAGGATATCCTGCAATACGGATACTTCTACCGGCGGTAAGGTTTTTACCAATGCCTGCGCTTTTTGGTAGGCCGCATCATCATTGACCAGTTCGTCCCAGCTATTTTTTTTATCCAGAAAAAATTGATTGTTGGATTGGAGGACAATGCCTGCCCGGGTTTTGTATATCCGCATGAAGTTGGTTTTCTATTTTAAGGCAATACGTAAAAGATACATATCATTGGTGATATAAAGTGTTTTCTCATCGGCACTCAGCGCGCAATTGCTGGCTGAATTTTCAAGTCGCAACAGTCCCAGTTTTTTTCCTTGTGCCGTAAAGAAATAAATACCACCGGGTCCTGTAGCTATGACGATTCCTTTCTTATTTACTTTAAAACCATCCGGCAAACCATTCCATCCAGGTTCATGTACAGATGGGTCAAAAAAGATCCGTCCATGCGTGAGAGAGTCGCCGGCTATATCAAACATGTACCAATAAGGTTTGGCAGGATCGCTGTTGGCGACCAATAACTGTTGCTCACCCGGAAGAAATGCGATCCCATTGGGGCGTGTGATCGAATCCACCAGTAAAACAAGTTCACCCTTCTTATTTACTTTATAAACTCCATTAAAGGGCAACTCCTTGGCTGAGTCTGAATCATCCTGTGTACGCAAGCCATACGGAGGATCGGTAAAAAACAATTCACCGGCGGAATTGAAGACGCAATCATTCGGGCTGCTTAACCGCTTGCCATTGAATTTATCCGCCAGCGCGGTGAATGTGGGTAGGGGTTTATCCAATGGTGCTTCCATTCGTGCCACCTGACGGTTGCCATGCTGGGCCAATACCAGTCGTCCTTGCGGGTCAAGGGTTAAACCATTGCTTCCTGGTTCTTTGGATAAACTGGGAATGGAGTCCGTATATCCGCTTGGGGTTAGGTACACTTCAATTCCTTTTGCTTCTGTCCACTTATAGATGGTGTTCCGGGGAACATCACTAAAGATCAGAAAACCTTGTTCGGGAAGAAAGAGCGGGCCTTCGCTCCAGTCAAAACTATCAGCCAGTATTTCAGCTTTAAGGGACGTGTCGACAATGGTTAGAAATTCCGGATCATAAGTAATAAGTTGACCCGTAGTGGGGTAGGCGTGCGTTGGTTTTTCTGAGCAATTGGAAAGCAATACCGAAACCAGGAGATAGAACAATTTATTCATGATATCGATTGGTTTTATTCCCGAAGCTACGGGAGTGCGAAAAACTGAAAGTTAGTGAGAATCACGCGTAACCGCACTTCCGCTGCTCCCTTGTAAAAAGTCCAGGTCCGCCCCTTTATCCGCTCCCATTACGTGCTTTACATACATGCTCACATAGCCTCTTGTCGCAGCAGGTGCAGGCGGTGTCCAGGCTGCCCGTCGTTTCGCCAAATCTTCCTCGGAAACAAGCAGCTGCAGTTTACGGTTAGGGACATCCAGTTCGATCAGGTCACCGTTTTGCACCAGGGCCAGTGTACCACCGATAGCGCTTTCAGGTGATACATGCAATACGGCTGTGCCGTAGGCTGTACCACTCATGCGTCCATCGCTGATACGCACCATATCGCGAACGCCTTTTTCCAATAGTTTTTTTGGCAGTGCCATATTACCCACCTCAGGCATTCCGGGATAGCCTACCGGGCCTACGTATTTTAATACCATCACACAGGTTTCATCAATATCCAGGTTGGGGTCATCAATGCGTTGGTGGTAGTCTTCAATACTTTCAAACACCACGGCACGGCCTGTATGTTTCATCAGCGCTGGGGTTGCAGCGCTTGGTTTGATCACCGCCCCATTTTCTGCCAGGTTACCTTTTACCACTACACAGCCGGCTTCGGCGATCAGTGGTTTATCATACGAGGCGATCACGGCAGGATTATAACATGTCGTTTCTCCTTTGATATTGTCGTGATGATTTTTACCGGTTACGGTGATCACATTTTTATGTAGTTTTTCCCGGAGTTCATGTAGAATCACCGGCAGCCCGCCTGCATAATAGAAATCTTCCATTAAATAAGTGCCAGATGGCATCAGGTTAAGCAGCAGAGGTATTTTGCTGCCGATCCGGTCAAAATCATCCAGTGAAAGATCCACACCGATACGTCCCGCAATAGCCGTTAAATGGATCAGGAAATTGGAAGATCCACCCACGGCGGCATTGGTGATGATGGCGTTTTCAAAAGCCTCACGCGTCAAAATTTTATCGATCGTCAGGTTTTCTTTTACCATCTCCACTATTCGACGGCCGCTCAATTGGGCCATCACTTTCTTTCTGGAGTCAGCAGCCGGAATAGCGGAGGCGCCACTCAGGGTTAGCCCCAGGCTTTCAACCATCACGGCCATGGTACTCGCTGTTCCCATCGTCATACAATGACCAATGCTACGGCTCATGCAGCTTTCCGCATATTCCACTTCCTCCTGGTTCATTTTTCCCGTCTTCATGTCTTCATCAAATTTCCAGACATGTGTGCCACTACCAATCGTCTGTCCTTTGTACCGGCCATTGAGCATCGGCCCACCTGGAACTACGATCGTCGGCAATCCCACACTTGCTGCCCCCATGACGGTGGAGGGAGTGGTTTTATCACAACCCGTCAGAAGTACCACGCCGTCAATCGGGTTACCCCGTATGGATTCCTCGGCATCCATGCTCGCCAGATTGCGAAACAGCATGGCGGTTGGTTTGAGTAAGGTTTCCCCCAGGCTCATGATCGGAAATTCTACGGGAAAGCCTCCGGCTTCCAGCACTCCTCGTTTTACCGATTCTGCATGGTCGCGAAAATGTGCATTACAGGGAGTTAATTCACTAAATGTATTACAGATGCCGATCACAGGTCGGCCATCAAAATGATCGGTGGGCATGCCCTGGTTCTTCATCCAGCTCCGATAGATGATCCCATCTTTGTCTTTGCGGCCAAACCAGTCATGGCTTCTTAGTCTTTTGCTCATCGTGTTAAGCGGGTTGTAAAATTAGTAGTCATTCGATATTCCCGTTGACATCTTTTTTGGTTAATTCACCATCAACCAATCTAAAGATAGACAATGAATTCTTGTTTTTAAGTTCTGCCGGCAATAGTGAATCAGGCATTCCCTGATAACATACGGGCCGGGTAAAGCGATAAATCGCAGCAGTACCTACAGAGGTCGTTTTGCTGTCAGTTGTGGAAGGAAAGGGTCCGCCATGTACCATAGCGCTACACACTTCCACACCGGTTGGAAACCCATTAATGACGATCCGACCGGCTTTTTGTTCTAAAATATGGATCAGGTCCTGGTAGTTGGCCAATTCCTGTTCCGTACCATGAACCGTAACGGTTAAATGACCGGACAGGTTTCGGGCTATTTCCAACATTTCCTGTTTGCCCGGCGTGGATACTATCAGGCTGGCAGGACCGAAAATTTCCTCACTCAGTGAAGCGCTAATTTTAAAGGTATCATGGTTGGTTTTTAACAGTACCGGAGTGGCTGTATTTTCTTTATCTGGCGCTCCGTTTTCTCCACTGGATAATTTTTCCACCCCCACTACTTCTTGCCGATGTTGAACGCCTTCCTGAAACGAATGAAGAATGGAAGGGGATAACATCACACCGCCACTGGTCTTTTCAAATGTTTCTTTTAATTGGCTGGCAAAACCGGACTGGGTTTCCTGTTGGTAGATGAGCAATCCCGGATTGGTACAAAACTGTCCTACGCCCAACGTTACAGATCCTGAAAAACCAGCAGCGATGGCAGCGCCTCTTTCTTTCATGGCTTCGGGTAAAATGAATACAGGGTTACTGCTTCCCATTTCTGCATAAACCGGAATGGGCTCCGGTCTGCTTACCGCGGCATCAAAAAGCGCTTTCCCTCCTTTATACGACCCGGTAAATCCAACCGCTTTCACCAATGGGTGCCTGACCAATTGAATACCAGTTGTGGTACCATCGCCAAATAGAAGGGAGAATACCCCATCGGGCATTGCTGTTTTTTGGGCCGCTGTTTGAATCGCGTTGCCCACCAGGAAAGAAGTGGCAGGGTGTGCACTATGGGCTTTAACAATAACCGGGCATCCTGCTGCAAGAGCAGAGGCCGTGTCCCCACCAGCCACGGAGAAAGCCAGCGGGAAATTACTGGCACCAAAGACCACCACCGGGCCAAGGGCTATTTGCATGTAGCGTAAATCGGGTTTGGGTATAGGCGATCGCTGGGGTTGCGCCGTTTCAATACGGGCATCTACCCAGGAACCTTCTTTCAGCAGGGTGGCAAACATTTTCAATTGGTTTACCGTTCGCCCACGTTCCCCTTCAATTCTGGCGACAGGCAGTCCGGTCTCCTCACAGCAAACAGTCACCAACTCTTCTCCCAATTTCATTATTTCGTCTGCGATGGCTTCCAGGAAAATGGCTTTTTCCATGCCATTCAATTTGGAATAGCGTTGAAAAGCCACCGCCGCTTTTTCTGCAGCCAGGTTTACCTCTTCGGGTGTGGCCTTTAAAAACTGAAATGGATTGGATTGCCCTGTTGCCGGATTAAATGAGAAAAATGATTCACTGCCAGTGCCTGAATGACTAAAGCCAATGATTTGACTGCCTGCTCTCATGTTTGGGTAAGTGTTTTATGAAATGTATAAGTACGTAAAAAGACCAAATGTAGATACAAAAGGTCTTTTTTGAATGATCACTGCTAATGCTAAAATACATGTCCGGATCTATTATGATCCGGACATGTATGTCCGTTATTTAGTTATCCCAGAATACACGGGTAACCAGGTTGTCGTTTCCGCCTATGCTGGTAACGGCATCCTGATAATTTGTATTATTTCTGGACGCTTCTTCATTCGGATAAGCCATACGGCGTACAAAACCACCCTGCAGGTTATTGTTGTATCCGTTAGGCGTCAGTGTTGGAAAGCCGCTTCTTCTGAAATTGGCAAAAGATTCAGCTCCATTTCCTACACAGGCGATCCAGTATTGGGTGTTGATTTGCCGAAGTGCATTGGCCGGGTCGTAGGCAACGCCTGTTTGTGACAGGTAGAATGTTTTTTCGGCGCTGGTAACCGCCGGGCTCATTACATTGGGATAACGGGCATATTCATCCATGGAGGCGATCACACCCGCTTCATAATATTCCTGAGCTGTTTGAGCACCCGATAATCCGGTCAGCCAACCTTTAAAGGCGGCTTCGGCCAGTAACAGTTTGGTTTGCGCGTTTGTAACATAAAATACCGGAGCCGTTGCGCTGCCAAATACGGTGAAGTTGAGCTGGGAATAATTCTGACCGGTTCCGTTTGTCCCTCTGTACCCCGGATAGGTTAACACACTTGTCTGGTCATATCCCACTGGAAAACCATACTGATTAGCAAGAGTGGTATCCGGTGTCAGGGCCAATACCTGGTTTGGATCGGCATATTTACCCGAAATATATTTTAATCTCGGATCAAAGGTCGATTTAAGCTGATTGACGAAAGGTTCAGCGAGGTAGTAGAAATAAGGGTTGGTACCCCGGGGACCCGCATTCAGGGGATTATTGTAAACTGAAGAAAACTGGATCAGGGCGTTATCGGCGTTGGTTTGCATTAAGCCACCATTGTAAGCTTCCTGAACAATTGAACGGGCTTTGTTTTGATCAATTTTTGAATACCGCATGCCTAAGCGTAACAGCAGGGAGTTACCCAGTTTTTTCCAAAGAGCTACCTGATTGGCCGCTGAACCCGATGTGCCGTACAGAAGATCTTCCGTCACATAATCTTTGGTTGGGTCAAGGGCGGCAGTGGCCGCTTTCAATTCGGCATAGAGGTCATTGTATATATCTTCATCCTTGTCGTAGGTAGGATAGAAGTTAGCTTCAAGATAGGCTTTGCCCGCATTCGAGTAAGGCACATCTCCATAGGTATCAACCAGGGTCATGAATACATACGCCTTCCAGATGCGTACCTGGTTGTAAAGGTTTGTTCTTGTATTGTCATCCTTTACGAGGCTGATGATCTGTTGTATCAGTTTGACCGAGTTTGGATAATTGTCATTCCAACGGGGTGCATTGAAGTTGTTATTATCCTCATTGAAATTGAACCCGGCGGTTGCACCGGTATTATAGGCATTCAGAAATTGTTGTACAATGGTCTGCTCACCTTCCCAGAAACCGGGATGGGTGGTACGCTGGGCATTGGTAAACAACAAGGCCGGATTGATGCTGGTGAGGGCGTAAGGGTTAGTATTGATGCCCTCAAACCCCTTGTCACATCCAACCATCAGGAGCATGGCCAGCGGTAAGGCTAAATATCTTTTCATTTTTTTCATTTTGGCAATCATTTAGAATTTCACATTCAGGTTAAATCCGTAATTGCGTGTGGTGGGCAGGGAAGTTTGTTCGTATCCCACCCGGCTGTCACCGGAAGAAGCAAAGGCTTCCGGATCGAGGTCGTCAATGTACTTTTTGATGATGAGTACATTCCGGCAGGATGCAGACAGCACCAGTCCTTTTATGAACTTCACCCGGCTTCCAATCAGGCTGGTCATATCATAGCTAAGGGTGATATTTCTCAGCTTGATAAAATCCGATTTAAACAGGAAGGGATCAGCAATCTGCAGGTTTCGATAATCAGTGTAGAATATCTGGGGATCCACCGCTACCGTATTGGCGTTGCCATTATCATAAACACCCGGGAATATAACCCCACCCTGGCGGCCAACCAGCGATGCTTTGGTATGTCCCTGGCGGAGTCCGTTTAGTGCTGTGGAGGAAAGTACTTTTCCACCAGCTTTGTAATCAATATGTACCAACAGGCCCAGTTTCTTGTACCGGAACGTGTTGTTCCATCCGCCGGTAAATTTCGGCAGGGCACTGCCAAAGAGTACATCGGCACCTGTATTGTTCAGCAGGCGTCCGTTTGCCCCAACTACGATCTCTCCTTTTGCGTTTCTCCGATAGGTACGAGCGGCGAGTTGATTCAACGGTTTGCCTACTTCATAAACAAGTGATCCGAGAAACTCATTACCACCAAAGGAGGCCACAATGATCCGGTTGGTATTGGGCGCTAACGCTAACACCTTGGTGGAGTTGGTTGCGGTATTGAAGGAGCTGGTCCAAACAAAATCACGTGTCTTGACCGGAACAACCTCCAGCAGGAATTCAATACCCTTGTTTTCCAATGAACCCAGGTTCAAAGGGGTACCGGTATAACCAGAGGCATTGGAAATTTCTACGGTTAAGATCTGATCACGGGTGATCTTGTGGTAAGCGGCGATGTCCAGGTTGACCCGGCTTCCAAACATTTTCAGTTCCAGACCGATCTCTTTTTCACTTACACTAAAGGGTTTCAACAAGGGGTTCGGGCTGCTGGCATTGGAAATGGTCCCCAGGCTCTGACCATTGAACTGATTGGCGAGGATACCATAGGTCAGCAAACCGGTGAAGGCATTGATACCATTGGCACTTCCAACATCAGCGTAGGACAGGCGGAGTTTACCATAGTTCAACCACGAGAATTTCTCCAGCAATTCAGAGAAAATAAAACTACCACTTACGGAAGGATAGAAATAACTATTGTTTTTGGGATTCAATACGGTGAACCAGTCATTCCGGCCCGTAACATTCAGGTAGATCAAATTCTTATACCCAAATTCGGCAAAGGCATAAAGGGAATTGACCCGTTCGCGATAAATGCTATATCCGGTCGGGCTGTTGGGGTCCGACTTGGTGATACCGTTTTCAAACGAATACAGATCACGCACGGTAAAATCAACCACACTTTGATTAAAGGAATGACTATAGTTGGTGTAGATGTTACCACCCACACTCAGATCCACAGAAAAATCACCAAACTGATGATTACCGCCTACCAGGAAGTCCATATTCAGTTGTCTTCCGGTTCCTGTATTCACCCGGTAGTTTCCATTGAAACCGGTACCCGCTCCGTTAAGGGGCGTGGAGGTTCCTGTACCCGTTGGGGTGTTTTGTTCAAAAAATGAAACACCATAGTCCATATTGGCACGTCCCTGCAGGTATAACCATTTAAATACATTGTATCGTACAGTAGCCGTAGTCAGGAAACGGTCGCGTTTATTCGTGATGAACTGACGCGGCATGATGAAATAGGGATTGATCAATGTGGTCTGGAAACCGGAAGTTTGCCTTTCGGTTCCGTTTGGATTTACGGCTTTATCGCGGAATACATCCAACCCGATAGAGTTGGCCATACGCATGATGAAGTTTGAAGAGCCGATACCTTGTACACCTACCTGGGGCGGGTTCTTATTTACTTCATTGGTATAGTTCAGGTTGATCTGTACAGAAAGTTTGTCGGTCAGGTTGTGATTGACACCCAGGTTGACGATTCGTTTATGATAGTCATTGTTAGGTGCAATGCCTTTGGCATCCTGATTGGAAAATGAAGCGCGAAAACTTCCTTTGGCATTTCCTCCTGAAAGGGCAATGGTATTGGTAAAAGAAGTTCCGGTTCTGTAAAACTCCTTGATGCGACCGGGATGGGCTACATAGGGTCTCAATTCTCCATCAAATTGAACGGTGGGTACACCATCCAATTTCGCACCCCAGCCAAATTGACCTGTGGTGATCGCTTGTCCTTGGGTGGTAGGGCGGTTTCCTGCCTGTCCCTGCCCGTATTCCATTTGGAAATCGGTGAAATCAAGCACTTCATCCGCAGAGAAGTTGGTATTGAATTCAACACCGATACCTGTATTCTTGGCCCCGCTCTTGGTGGTGATGATGATAGCGCCGTTGGCAGCCCTTGATCCGTATAGGGCGGCCGCAGTGGCTCCTTTAAGAACCGTCATGCTCTCAATATCATCCGGGTTAAGTTGTTGAAGATTATCGCCGAGGTCAATCGAGTTATTACCACTGGCGCTTTGTGCCCCCTGGTCCATGGGCAGACCATTGATTACGATCAAAGGCGAGTTGTTGGCGCCATTAAAGGCCGATTGGCCACGTAAACGGATCTTGGTGCTGGCTCCTGCACCGGCCGAGGGTGGTGAAATGTCCAACCCCGCGATCTTTCCCTCCAGCGAACCCATCATGTTGATGGTCCGGTTTTGCTGAACCTCATTCATTTTCACGGTTTCAGCCGCATAGCCCAATTTCCTGGATTCTCGTTTGATACCCAGGGCTGTTACTACCACCATATCAAGATCCGTGCCTTCGCCGCGGATCATGTCCACATTCACTTGTGTACGCCCATTCACCGGAATTTCCAGCGCAATGTAGCCGATATAGCTAATGATCAAGGTGCTATTCGCTTCTGCAGTGATGGAATATGCTCCGGCCGCATTGGTGGAAGTAGCCCGGCTGGTTCCCTTTACGGTAACGGTGGCCCCGTTGACGGGTTTCTTCTGTTCGTCAAGAACAGTTCCGGTTACCGTTTGGGCTGAGGCAGAGGATAATAATGTGAAAAAACAACAGAAAAACATAATACCGTACAGAATCCGCTTACGGTAAGGTTGGAGGTTTTCGTTCATAAAGCAATTCGTTTTATTTTTTAAAAAAATAAAGTCAGAAACCATCCATTCCGTTTCTGACGGTATGCAATCGACTGCTAAAGTATTCTGCCTCACAACCAAAAACTTCTAATAAAGAACGTTGGTGAAATTTGTAAGTTTAGGTGGAATAATTTCCCTTTCTTTATAGGGTAGGTTTTGCCCATACAGATCAAGGTTATTTAGTGATTGCTTAATTCAGGCACGTTCAGGATTGCTTATGAATCAATTTGTACTTTGCCATAGTACTGCATTGGAGTTACGACTATTTCCACAGATCATTGAAATAGGAGTAATAAAAAATGCCGCCATCCGCCTGAATGGTTTCTCCACTACCACAGCCAACAGCCTCCGCATTTTTTATATCCAGGAAGGAAAATTTGAATGGTGTATCGATCACCGGCCTTTCCTGTTGTTCCCCGGTGATATGGCACTGATACTTCCTGGTGTCGAATTCGGAAACGAGAATGGGGTGTTGGAGATCGGCACATTTACCTGGATCGAACTCCGGGTGAATAAAAGCAAAAAAGGAGATATGCAATTTGGCCCCTGGAGCAGCCTGACCGACGCTGAATCCCAGTCCATCAGCCATGTGTTGCTATCAGATCATCCGCCTGTACTATTAAAGTTCAATGAGGCAGGAAATATTCTTAAAAATATCCAGTCTGAGTTGTTTACCCTCGGGATCGGTTACCAGGCAAGGGTAAACCATTTGCTGGATGAAATGCTTATTCAGGTTTCACGGCAGTTCACCCGGATGGCCAACCCGGGACGAGATTTCCCCAAAACCTTTATGAAACTGGAGGAAGAACTCCGGCGTGACCTGGCTCACCAATGGACCGTGGAAGAGATGGCTTCCCTGGTTGGCCTTGGCACCACACTCTTTAACGAAAAGGTAAAAAGCTATTCGGGATTTACTCCACTCAGTTACCTGATCAATATCCGGATTTCTGAAGCCATCAAACTGCTCAAGCAACCCGATATCAGTTTGACAGATATAGCACTGGATATCGGGTTCTATTCCTCACAACATTTTTCTACCACCTTTAAAAAACTAACCGGCTATACACCCAGTGAATTCCGAAAAAATCATTTACGAAAGAAATAATGTTCAAATATGGAATGTATCATCACCATAGAACTTGGCACCAACGCGGTAAGGGTATATGCCTTTGATCTGCGGGGGAATAATATAGGGTCGTTGAAAGGTTATTACCCCACTTTTCACCGTGAACCGGATTATAGCGAGCAGGATGCGGATCAGATATTCATTACCATGCTTTATGTGCTTAAGAACTTGCTGAACGAAGTTTTGCACCCTAAAAAGTACAAGGTATCCATTATCTGTTTCAGTTCATCCATGCACAGTGTACTTCCGGTTGACAAACGGGGAAATCCCATGGGACATGCGATAACCTGGGCCGACAACCGGGCACATAAGGAGGCCGCCGAACTGAAGAACTCTGCGTTGGGCAAGAAAATTTACAATACCACCGGCACACCTCTGCATCCCATGTCGCCCTTGGCCAAAATCGCCTGGATCAAAAACAATGAGAAGGAGAAGTTCAAGCAGGTCAGCAAATTTCTATCCTTAAAGAGTTATATCCTTCAGCAACTCACAGGTGAATGTGTGATCGATTACTCCATTGCCTCCGCCACCGGATTATTGAATATTCATAAGATCAAATGGGAAACAGATTCGCTGAAGTTTGCCGGTATCACAGCGGCGATGCTGCCTGATCTCGTTCCGGTCACCACCCGCGCCGGGAAGTTGAACAAGGCTTATCAAACATCACTTGGTTTGTCGTCCGATACCAAGATCCTGGTGGGTTCCAGTGACGGGTGTATGGCTATCCTCGGGGATGGCGTGTATGGGGAAGGCATGGCCACCATCACTGTAGAAGACAGTGGAGCGGTAAGGGTGATGGGAAATGAGGTATTGCAAGATGAAAAGCAACGCTTTTTCAATTACCTCCTTACGGAGAACCGCTATGTATCGGGCGGGCCCACCAACAACGGGGGTATCATCTTCGAATGGTTTACCCGGCAGTTTGGGAATTTTAAAAACCCCTTTGATATCGAACAAAGCATGCTCGAATTGATCAATGAAGCTGCCGGAATTTCGCCCGGGTCCGATGGATTGATCTTTCTGCCCTATCTGTTGGGGGAACGTGCACCCATCTGGAATGCCAATGCACGTGGTGTTTTCTTTGGCATGAATATCAAGCATGAGAAAGCGCACTTTGTTCGCGCGGCGATAGAAGGGATCCTGTATGAAATATACAGCATTGGCAAAACACTGGAAGAGCATCGGAATATAAAGAGCCTTTCCATCAACGGTAGTTTTGGAAGCCTGCCTTTCTTTACCCAGATGGTGGCGGATATCTATAATAAGCCTGTCCGGTTTCGCCAGGATTATCACAGTGTGGGGTATGGTTCCTATTTATTAAGTGCAACGGAAATGGGCATTTATGCTTCCCTGGATGACGCTGTAAAATCAGTCGAACTATCCGATCAGGTTAAGCCCGATAAACAGAACCATAAGCAGTACGAAAAGTATTTCAACATATTTGAACGGTTAAGTACAAAACTGGCCGATGAATTTGCCGAAATAGCCCGTTTGCAACACCAATGATCAGATGGGGAAGGATTGCTTACCGGTTTTTTATTTTTTAATTAATACGTGAAATCGATGAATGATAAAAAATACATGACCTTTTTCTTTAGTCTCGCGGGCCTTTTATTGATATCGTCCTTAGTTTGCTGGATCTATGATCAGGTGACAGGGACAGGTTGGTCACTGGTATTGTTTTTTATAAGCCTGGGGCTTGGGTTTCGCTTCCACCCTGCGTTGCGTGGGCTAACATTTACTGCTTTAATGCTGGCAGCGGTTACCCTCACCATGTTCTACCCATCCTATTTTGTGAATTGGGGAGGGTATAGTTTGAGTAATGCAATTATACCACTGATACAATTATTGATGTTTGGCATGGGCTCTTCTATGAGTATTCGTGACTTCGCCGGAATTGAAGTCGCCAAAGGGTGTGATCATTGGTGTTGTCAGTCATTTTATCATTATGCCATTGCTGGGTTTTGGGTTAGCCAGCATTACCCATTTTGAACCCGAGGTAGCGGCAGGGATCATTCTGATCGGTTGTTCGCCCAGTGGGCTGGCGTCAAATGTTATGGCTTATCTGGCCAAAGCCAATCTGGCCCTTTCAATAACCATTACCTCGATCTCCACCTTGCTGGCTCCGTTTCTGACACCGCTCCTGATGAAGATGTTTGCCGGCGCACTCATTGAAATTGATGTCATGAAAATGATGCTGGACATTTTTAAAATGATCATCATTCCCATTGGAGCCGGTTTGCTGTTTAATAAGTTATTTCATGGCAAATTGAAATGGCTGGATAAGGTCATGCCTTTTTTATCCATGTTCAGTATAGCCGCTATCGTGGCGATCATTACTGCCGCGGGTCGCGATAGTTTGCTCAATATTGGCCTGTTGCTTTTTGGCGTAGCCTTTATCCATAATATCTCCGGGTATATGCTGGGGTATTGGTGCGGACGGTTGTTCAAGTTGCCCGAGCGTGACTGCCGGACCATTGCCATTGAAGTAGGCATGCAAAATGCAGGACTTGCTTCGGGTATTGCCAAACAAATGGGTAAGGTGGCCACAGTGGGGTTGACGGCTGCTGTATTTGCCCCGTTGATGAATTTAACCGGTTCTGCACTGGCCAGTTGGTGGCATAACCGGCCACCCAAAGATCAACCAGAGGACTTTATTCCCAAATTAACCGTAAAATAAATGATATGAAAAATAGGAAAATGATCATCATGGCCCTTCTGCTCCTGACCTGCATGGGCACATTGTATAGCCAACAGGTACAGATCAGCAAAGAGCAATTGCTGGCGCT
>JANRLV010000041.1:0-7849 GCA_033762195.1 Chitinophagaceae bacterium
GGTGGCTGGTGCTATCTATGGTAAGATACTGTTGTTCACCAAAGATTTTACTACTGCCAGAACGGTATTGAATGATGTGGTGGCCAATGGAACAAACCCCCTGGGTGTAGCCTTTGACCTGACGACCAATTATGATGATAATTTCAATGTGGATTTTGATAACTCGCGCGAGTCGGTACTTGCATTCCAGGCCTCTTCGAAAGACAATGCCGGTGCGCGTAATGGTAACTGGGGCGACTTATTGAATACACCCGCTACCAACCTCGGTGGCGCCGGATTCTTTTGCCCCACCTACTGGTTCACCAACAGTTTTAAAACAGATGGAAATGGATTGCCTGTAACCAATCCACACAATACCGATGTACTGGATCCTGCAGGTATGGCCGGATATACCCAGTATAGCGGAAATGTGGATACCAGGCTCGACTGGACCATTGGCCGTAACGGTGTTCCTTACCACGACTGGGGTACCTTCCAAACAACCTGGAGAAGGGATGTATCAGCAGGCCCCTTTGCCAACAAGAAAACCGTAATCCGCCAGTCTCAGGTAGGAGCTACACATGATGCCAGTGTATGGTTCTCTGCAGGGGGTGTGGCCCTGAACATAAATTATATCCGTTTCTCGGATGTGATCCTGATGGCGGCTGAAGCCGAGATCGAAGGAGGAGGCTCGCTTGCAACAGCACAGACCTTGATCAACCGTGTACGTAACCGTGCAAAAAATAGTTCTGTAGTCAGCTTTCCCAACACCTACGGAACTCCCCGTACAGAACCTTATACCGCTGCATTTGCCAACCAGGACGCTGCCCGTACTGCTGTACGGTTGGAGCGTACCCTGGAGTTAGGTCTTGAAGGCTGGCGTTTCTTTGACCTGGTTCGCTGGGGTATTGCCGCCACTGAACTCAATGCCTATTATACGTATGAGAGTGCCATGCCTTACCAGGTGATCCTTGTGCCCAAGCCGACCTACGCGTCGCCAGCGCAGGATTTCTACCCGGTACCGCAACAACAAATTGATTTAAGCAATGGATTTATTAAACCATAAGCAGTAGTCAGTAGTTTCATCCTTCCTTCAAATAGGTAAAGCCTTCGGGCTTTGCCTATTTGATTTTTTGGACCTTTCATATATTAGCATTTCGCTGCATAACCAACGAATTGAACAATTACCCACTCATGAGAAATTCAGGGCGCCTGTCAATTTTTTACGGCTTGGTCTTCTTGTCGGTCATGATCAGTTCCTGTGAGGAAAAGGATGGTCGCTTTGTACAAAAAAGCCCTGACCAAACCGGCATTGATTTTACCAACCAACTCTTTGAAGATGATTCCATCAACATCTTTGACTTTGCCAATATTTACAATGGGGGAGGTGTAGGCGTTGGAGATTTTAATAATGACAGTCTCCCGGACCTGTATTTCACCGGGAACATGGTTTCCAATAAACTCTATTTGAACAAAGGAGCCTTTCGCTTTGAGGACGTAACGGAGGTGTCCCAAACCACAGGTGGAGGAATATGGAGCAGGGGAGTGGCTGTGGTAGACATCAACAATGACGGATGGATGGATATGTATGTTTGTGCCACGGCAAAACATGATCCGCTCAAACGGATCAACCTCTTATATGTAAACCAGGGCCTGAACAATAACAAAGTACCGGTTTTCAGGGAAATGGCGGCGGAGTATGGACTGGCTGACACTTCTTCCAGTACCATGGCTTATTTTTTTGACTATGACAACGATGAGGACCTTGACCTCTATATCGCGGTAAACCATATCATCAAGGATGAATATGCGAATAAGTTCCGAAAACGTAACCTCAATGGAGAACACCCGAGCACGGGAAAATTATTTCGAAATGATTGGAATGATTCACTGAAACATCCCTTTTATACAGACGTATCACGTGAAGCAGGCATCCTGATCGAAGGCTATTCCCATGCGGCAAACATTTTTGATGTCAACCAGGACGGATGGCTTGATATTTTTGTAGCCAATGATTATATCTCCAGCAATGTGCTGTACATCAATAACCGGGATGGCACGTTTACTGACAGCCTGTTGGATTATTTCAAACATGGCGCTGCCAATTCCATGGGCTCCGATGCCGTGGATATGAACAATGATGGTTTGGATGATGTGATCGAGGTAGATATGGCGCCGGGTGATAACCTTCGTCGAAAAATGTTTCTCAACGCTAACAATTATCTCACCTATCAGAACAGCGATATGTACGGGTTCCAATACCAGTATGTACGCAACATGCTTCATTTGAACCTTGGCCCATCCCTGCGTGAGGGAGATACAATTCGTCATCCGGAGTTTGCCGAGATCGGTTATTTCGCGGGAATTGCCCAAACCGATTGGAGCTGGACGCCCCTGGCTGCCGATTTTGACAATGACGGATATCGCGATATTCTGTTCTCCAACGGGTTTCCCAAAGACATTACCGATCATGATTTCATTGTGTACCGCGAGGATGCAGGCACATTGGTTACCGACCAGGAAATGATCGATGAAATACCCGTGGTTAAGATCCACAATTTTGTGTACCGGAATAATGGCGATCTCCGTTTCACAGACATGACCGCCGAGTGGGGAATGGAAGAACCTACTTTTTCCAATGGGGCTGTTTATGCGGATCTTGATAATGATGGAGACCTGGACATCGTGATGAACAATATCAACGACCCCGCCGGAATTTTTGAGAACCGCCTTGCACCGGTTAAGAAAAATGGATTTATTCAGGTGGAGCTTTCAGGCCCGGAAAAAAACAGGCAGGCAATTGGTGCCACCGTAACCTTACATCAGGGAAAAGAAATACAGTATTTTCATTACAATCCATATCGTGGATATATATCTTCTGTCAGTTCACAGGTACATTTTGGATTGGGGGGTAAACCCATTGATTCGGTAGTTATCCAATGGCCGGGAGGCAAAAGGTCCGTTTTTTTAGCGCCGGAAGAAAATTCAACCATAAAGGCCAATATAGCGTCTGCAGGACCGGCCATTAAAACAAACAGGGACCATGCTGATTCATGGTTTACCGAAGTGACCCGAAGTGTGGGGATCGATTTCCGGCATCAGCAACGCGATTTCATTGATTTCAATATTCAGAAATTATTGCCACATAAGTTTACGGAAGCCGGCCCCCGTATCGCTACAGGTGATATGAACGGGGATGGTCTGGAGGATTTTGTGTTGGGAAGTTCGCCGGGTTTCAGTCCAATGCTTTTCTTTCAGGACCAGGATGGCAAGTTCAGAGAGGAAGCCTTGTTAACCGGGGATCTGGCCGCGCGAAAGAGATCGGATGATCAGGGTCTTTTGTTATTTGATGCAGATGGGGATAGCGATCTTGATCTGTACATAACGGCAGGTGGATACGCGTATCGAAATGAGGATATAGGTTACCAGGATCAGTTCTACCTTAATGACGGGAAAGGTCTGTTTAGGCCTGATAGCAATGCCATCCCAATCCGGAATGTGAGTAAATCCTGTGTACGGGCAGCGGATTTTGATAAGGATGGCGATTTTGACCTCTTTATCGGAGGAAGGGTAAAACCCTGGAATTACCCCCAACCCGTACCCTCATTTATATTTCGAAATGATTCCCGGGATGGTAAAGCCCGGTTTTCCGATATCACATCCACCATTGCCCCCTTCCTGAAGAACCTGGGGATGGTCACGGATGCCTCCTGGAGCGATTTTGACGGCGATGGCTGGACCGATCTCCTCCTGGCCGGAGAATGGATGCCCCTGACCTTCTTGCGCAACAATAAAGGGGTTTTCGAGGATATGACCACCAGGACAGGCATCGGTGATCGTTCAGGATGGTGGACCAGTCTCTGTAGCGGGGATTTTGATAAGGATGGGGATTTAGACTTTGTGGCTGGAAACCTGGGGGAGAATTCCTATTACAAAGCTTCTCCTGCATACCCCGTATCCGTGTATGCCAAAGATTTTGACAGGAATGGAGTTACGGAAGCTATCCCGACCAGTTTTATCCGGGGAAAAGATACCGATAAAGAAGGACAGGAATTTCCGGCCCATACCCGGGATGATATCGTTGACCAGATGCCCTTCATCAAGAAACGGTTTCTGTCCTATCGTTCCTTTGGCTCAGCTACTTTTCATCAGCTATTTACTCCCGCTGAATTACAAGGGGCCCTACGATTAAAGGCCAATTGCCTTCAGAGTCATTATATCCGGAATGACGGGGGCGGAAAGTTTAGTTTACATCCACTACCGGCCATGGCACAATACTCAGTGGTAAATGGCATGGTGACCGGTGATTTCAATGCAGACGGGAACCTGGATCTTTTTCTGTCCACCAATGACTATAGCACGGAACCCGGCAATGGGCGATATGATGCATTGCGCGGTCTCGTCCTGAAGGGGGATGGAAAAGGAGGCTTTAAGCCATTGTCACTGATGGAAAGCGGGGTCTGTATCCCGGGGAACGGGAAATCGGTGGCGGGGTTAAAGGCCGCGGATGGCTCACCCCTCATTGTATCCAGCCAGAACAGGGGCATGGTGCAGGTATTCCGGCAACGGACCGGTAAGAAATAATTGGCCCGAACAGGATTTGGGAATTTGCTTTATCTTCGCTTTTTAATGAGCCTTTCTACCAAACACCTGCTGGGTATTAAAGATCTTACCCCGGAAGATATTCAGACCATTTTACAGACCGCCCAACAGTTCAAAGAAGTTTTACAGCGACCGATCAAAAAAGTGCCTTCCCTGCGGGATGTCACCATTGTCAACCTGTTTTACGAGAACTCCACACGGACACGCATCTCATTTGAACTGGCAGAAAAAAGGTTATCTGCCGATACCATTAATTTTTCGGCCTCTGGTTCCTCCGTTTCCAAAGGAGAAACATTGCTGGATACGGTAAATAATATTTTGTCCATGAAAGTGGATATGGTAGTGATGCGACACAGTGCCAGTGGGGCCCCGCATTTCCTGGCCAAGCATATTCCGGCCGCCGTGATCAATGCCGGAGATGGGATCAATGAACACCCCACACAAGCCTTGCTCGATGCCTTATCGATTCAGGAAAAACTGGGAACACTACAAGGGGTTCGGGTGGCCATCATTGGGGATATCATGCACAGCCGGGTGGCACAAAGCAATATTTATCTGCTGAAGAAAATGGGGGCGGAAGTGATCGTGTGCGGCCCGCCTACGCTTATCCCCAAATACATGACCGAAACCTTTGGTATCCGCGTGGAGTATGACCTGCGTAAGGCTTTGGAGTGGTGTGATGTGGCCAATGTGTTGCGGATTCAATTGGAAAGACAAAATCAGGTACTCTTCTCCTCGTTGCGGGAATACAGCCTGGCCTATGGAATAAACCGCCGAATACTGGAAAGCCTTTCCAAACCCATTACCATCATGCACCCCGGACCGATCAATCGTGGCGTGGAGCTTGACAGCGATGTGGCAGATGGCCAGCAATCCCTTGTTTTACAACAGGTAGAGAATGGTGTGGCAGTCCGTATGGCAGTGCTGTACCTGCTTTCCAACCGGCAGAATTAATTTCGTCATTTACCATTTATATCCCATCTTAGTCCCTACTAACGGCCTGCTGCCGGAAAATTTAAATTATGGAAAGGATCTGTCTTTTTCCCGGGACATTTGACCCTGTCACACTTGGCCATGTGGATATCATAACCCGTGCCCTGCCTTTATTTGATAAGATCGTGGTTGGAATCGGCACCAATACCGGGAAATCCCCGATGTTTACGAGTGACCAACGACTGGGATGGATCAAAGAACTTTTTGCAGAACATCCCTCGGTAGTATGTACCACTTATGAGGGACTGACCATTGATTATTGTCGCAAGATCAAAGCCCGCTTTATCCTGCGGGGCATCCGGTATGTGAGCGATTTTGAATATGAAAAAACCATTGCTGATGCCAATCGGCAATTGGACAAGAATATTGAAACCATCTTTCTCACCTGCGAACCCAAATACACCTCTGTTGCCTCCACCATTGTACGGGATATCATCCGTAACGGAGGTGATGCCAGCGCCTTCCTGCCCGATGTGGTGGCGCAATCAGTATTAAAAAGTGGTAAAGGGCCTCAGTCCTGAAGAGCCTGAATTACGTCCCGAACGGAAGGAAACATCTGGGGAAAATAGGTATTAGCTTCGGACAGGCCCACCCATCTTACCTCCGTGATATCTTCTTCTGCTTGAGCTGTCAAAGCCTGATCCTTGGGGGCTTTCATCCGGAACCAATATGATTCTTTTAAAATAAAACGGGTGCCTTCATGGTAGGTATGATAGGTGGTAAGCAGGGGGGAAACCAGTTCGAGATCCTTTATCCCCGTTTCCTCTTTGACTTCCCGCAGGGCACAATCTTCAATACCCTCTCCCTTGTCCTGTTTGCCTTTGGGCAGGTCCCAGGATCCCCTTCGAAAGATCAATAATAATTCATTCTCCGGGGTCAATACCGCACCTCCACCAGCCACAAAAACCGTAAACTTTCGGAAGAACTCTTTCTTTAATTTCTCCAGGTCTTTATGAAAAAAAACGCCGGCATGAACGGACGGTTGCTGAATTTCATGGATCATGGATTTAATAGTATGCGCATCCAGCTCATCAATGAAAACCGCATCATCATGATGAACAAAGGGCTCGATCGTTTCATCGATTTCATCGCAGAGATACAAGGGTTTATCTTCAAAGTAAATTTTCAGATACATAGCTTTGGTTTACCTTCGCCGTATGACCGATGCGAAAATTGTTGCCGAGAAACTATTACAAGTTAATGCAGTTAAATTAAGTCCCCAAGACCCGTTTACCTGGGCGAGTGGATGGAAGAGCCCGATCTATTGCGACAATCGACGGATCCTTTCCTTTCCTTATGTGCGTGACTATATTAAATCAGAGCTTTGCAATGTGATTTTTGAGCGCTTTCCCGATGCAGACCTGGTGGCCGGTGTGGCTACAGCTGGGATCGCCTGGGGTGCCATGGCGGCCGATCAATTAAAACTTCCCTTTGTTTATGTGCGTCCCAAACCCAAGGAACATGGGATGGGGAACCAGATTGAAGGTTATTTTGAACCCGGGCAAAAAGTAGTAGTCGTGGAAGACCTGGTATCAACAGCTAAAAGCAGCTTACAGGTAGTGGATGTCCTGAAAGCAGCCGGTCTGTCCATCGAAGGGATGGTGTCTATTTTCACCTACGGTTTCCCGCAGGCTGCAGAAGCCTTTGAAAAAGCAGGTGTCACCTACTATCCGCTGACGGATTACACCCATTTATTAGAGGCGGCCGGCGCAAAGGGACTGGTAGAGCCCGGACAACAGGAAATATTGTTAAAATGGCGGCAGGACCCTGCAAATTGGACAGGGGTTTTGTAATTTTCCTTTCAAATACCTTCTATGCGAACTTTTATCCTGCTTTTCCTGGCCATCGGCGGTTTATCTATATCCAGTTCTGCCCAAACCAAAGCGGTAGAAACCATCAAAATAAAGACCCCTACGGTGGGTTGTGAAGCCTGTAAGACAAGGATCGAAGAGTACCTGAAACGCTATGACGGGGTAACCTATGTGAACGTGAACTGGCGGAAAAAGGAGACCATGGTGAAGTTTTTAACCAACCGGATCAATGCCGAGACCATAAAGGCTGCTATCG
This sequence comes from Chitinophagaceae bacterium, assembly GCA_033762195.1. GTDB lineage: Bacteria > Bacteroidota > Bacteroidia > Chitinophagales > Chitinophagaceae > SpSt-398. Next base: position 7,642 of record JANRLV010000041.1, read on the forward strand.
CCAATGCCGGGTATGAAGCCGACGAATATCCCGCCAATCCGGATGCCTATAACAAACTTCCCAAGACGTGTAAACATGGGGGGTGATGGATGGTGGATGTTGGAGGATGGATGTTGGATGTTGGATGATGGATGTTGGATGATGGATGTTGGATGTTGGATGTTGGATGATGGATGATGGATGTTGGTGATTCATATCATTCAAGGTT
>JANRLV010000042.1:0-28555 GCA_033762195.1 Chitinophagaceae bacterium
AAATATTTAGGTTTGTAAGTTAAAGGTTACATTATTCACTATTCACTATTCACTATTCACCTCTCACGCCTCACGTCTCACGAAACTCACCCCTCACTACTCACCCCTCACTACTCACTGCTCACGCCTCAAACCAACCGATGTTCATACGCAAACTTCACCAACCCGATCACACTATTCGTATTTGTTTTTCGGAAAATATTCTTGCGGTGGGTTTCTACGGTTCTTTCTGAAATAAACAGAGCATCGGCGATCTGACGGTTATTGTATTCCTTTTCTATCAGGCGGATGATCTCGATCTCTCTTTCGGTAAGGTGGGCCTCTTCTGCCTGCTTTTTGCGACGGTCGGAGTTTTTCAGTTCTCTGATCACTTCTTCACTAAAATATATACCACCGGCCGCGATCTTTTCGAGCGCGGTAACCAGTTCCTGTTTGCCGATATTTTTCAATACATAACCGGATATATCGGACTCGGTGATCATTTCATTGACCAATTCACCCTGCCCGCTCATGGAAAGCGCGAGGATACGTAACAAGGGAAATTCCTTTCTCACTTTTTTGGCCAATTCATTGCCGGGAATGACAGGCATCATTATATCCGTTAGCAGGATATCCACCGGATGCAGTTGCAGAAGACCGATTACTTCTTCGGGCTTCGTGGTAGAGAATACCAACTCCACCGAGTCGGTCCCCTTTAATAAGGACAGCAACCCGTCGATCACGATCTGGTGATCGTCCACCAAGGCCACTTTTATCTTTCTCTTCCCCATTTGTCGAAAATAACTATTTATTGTTGTTTCTCGCAGCGAACGCAGCGCTTCTTAGCGTTCGCTGCGAGAAACCTAAGAACGAATTTTCAGCTATATCCTCTTTGGATTACGAAAGAGGTACATGCACCGCTACCAGGGTTCCTTTTCCCGGGGCGGAATCAAAATCCACCGTGCCTTTCAAAAATTCGACACGGGTACGGATATTCTTTAGCCCCATCCCGTCTCCATTCACTTCATCCAAAACGGCAAAGCCTTTTCCGTTGTCTTCGATGGTGGCACTGATGCCATCCTTGTCACGTATGATCGAAATATCGAGGTGGGTGGCCCCGGCGTGTTTGATCACATTGTTGACACATTCCTGGATCACACGGTATAATACAATTTCCACATTGCTGTCGATCCGGTCCTGAAGCCCTTCGGTGTGAAGGTGCACCTTTAATACTTTGCTTTCGATCTTTTCCAGAAAATCGCCAATGGCAGAGGCCAACCCTTTTTTCAATAGCACATTGGGCATCATGTTATGGCTGACCGTACGTACTTCCTTGCAACTTTCATCCACCAGACCGATGATCTTATCGAGTGAGGCCCGCTGGTCCGGGTCAGCGATGGTTAATTCCGATTCCAGGGCAGAAAGGTTCATTTTGGCCGCGCTCATCATTTGTCCTACCCCGTCGTGCAGGTCCTTCGCGATCCGTTGCCGCTCGCTTTCTTCGGCTTCCATCACAGCCCGGGTGGCAATTTCCTGTTGGTGCATGATCTCCTGCTGTAAACGGTGCTTTTGGCGAAGGCGGTACCTCCGATATATGAGATAACCGGAAAAGGCAGTCAGGAGCAAAATAAGTACGGTACCTCCAATGATATAATTTTTCTTACTCAGTTGTGTTTGCTGTAACTCGATCTGTTTTTGTTTTTTCTCGGTTTCGTAGATCGTTTGCAATTCAGCGATCTTGGTCTCGCTCTCAATATTCAGCAGACTGTCCTTTAATGATTCTGATTTTTTCAGGGCCTCAAATGCCAACTCGATCTGCCCGGCTTTCTTATAAGATTCCGACATGTACTGATAGGCCAATTGACGCCCCTGCGCGTAACCAGCCGAATCGGCCAGCGCTACCGATCGCAAAAAATAGGGAATGGCCTCATTGTATTTTTTTTGAAAGGAAAACAAATGACCCAGATTGAGATAGCTGTCACTCATTTGTTTTTTATTATCAAAAGCAGAATCGATCAGAATTGTGCGGCGAAAATAGGCAAAGGCCTTTGCAAAATCAGGAGGGGAGCCATACATGTAACAATTCCCCATGTTGTCGTAAAACATGGCCTTGGAGAATGCGTTATTGGTTTCTTCCGCAATTTGAATCCCGAGGCTATCCAATTGTAGCGCCTCATTTATTTTCCCCTGCATGCCATAAATATTGGCGAGGGTGTGGAGCGCTGTTATACGAAGGCGAGGCGCCTGTGGTGTCTGGAGGTCATCCAGCATCTCGAGTGCCTCCCGGATATAGACTTCGGCCTGGGGAAGTTTGTCCTGTGATTGGTACACCATCCCGATATTAAGCCGCGAGGCGATCATGCCATTACGATCTTTGATCTTTTCCCGGATGCTGAGGGCCCGGAACTGTACTTCAAGTGCTTCCGCATGTTTTCCCAATTGCCAGAGTACGGTACCCTGTGCGCCGTAGGTGTTCCCCATCATTGAATCGTTGCGGGTCTTCTCACTTAAGAGCCGGCATTCCTCAAAATAATTCATGGCCGTGCGGTACCGGGCTTTTACAGCCTGGGCCTGCCCCATGGCATAGTTGGCAAGTAAGAGGGAATAGTCCGAGCCTTTTTCTTTGGCCAGGGTATAGGCCTTATCCGCAAGAAGAAAACAGCTATCGGCATTGGTATTGCGCATTTCCACCGACTGACGGGCATAACGTTCAATCAGGGTATTCACTTCTTCCTTCTGGGCATCCGCAGAAAGGACGATGAATAAGCAGGCCAATATGAGGGCATAACGGGTGGCAGGCATAGTGTGTTGTAAAATACTATAATCCCAACACATCCTTCATGGTGAACAAACCTTTTTTCCCCTGCAGGAATTCGGCGGCCAATACCGCACCCAGGGCAAAACCGGTGCGGTTATGCGCCGTATGGATGATCTCGATATCATCAATGGCCGAGCTGTAGCGTACTTTATGGGTACCGGGTGCGGGGTCTATGCGCGCACTCACGATCTCAAGGTCTTTTGGATTGTCACTGTTCTGGTTGACCCAGGCATTCTTTCTTTTTATTTTTTCGAGTACCTGTTCTGCCAGGGTAATGGCGGTTCCACTCGGGGCATCTCTTTTCTGGGTATGATGGATCTCTTCCAATTGTACATCATAATCATCATGGGGAGCCATCAGTTCGGCCAATCGTTTATTCAATTCAAAGAAAATATTGACACCCACGCTAAAGTTACTGGCATATATAAACGATCCTTTTGTCTCTGCCCGGAGTGATTCGATCTCTTTCCACCTATCAAGCCAGCCGGTGGAGCCGCATACCAACGGAATGCCCCATGTCAATACCTGCTTTACATTCTCAAAGGCACTATGCGGGCCCGTGAACTCAATGGCCACATCAGCTTTTTTCAGATTGGCTTCATTGAAATCGGCCAGGTTCTCATCATTGACCTTTAACACAATTTCATGTCCGCGCTGCAAAGCGATCTCTTCAATGGCTTTGCCCATTTTGCCGTATCCAATTAAAGCAATCTTCATATATATTATCAAGAATTAAAATTCGTGCTATTATTTCTTTCCGATAGTAAACACCAACCCCACACCCGCCGTTCTCAAATAAGGATTGACCACCGGTTTGATCTTCATGCTGAGGTCGGGTGAAATATCAAAACTCTTCAGGTGTCCGTCTACAGCGGCGTCAACTACATTCAGTCCCCAAAAAAGGACAAATACCAGAACGGAATAATCAATGTATTTTCTGAATTCATCTCTTCCGGCGCGGATGGATTCAGGGCTGATGATCTTGTAAAGTTGGTCGAGTGTATTGTAGTCAGTGGAATCGTAGGCAGGGGCTTGTGCTTTGATACGTGCGGCATAGGCAAAACGGTATTCCCGGTAAACACCAATGTTATCAAAGAATACATAGGAAGTGATACCGAGTGCGGCATAAACGATCGGGATCTTCCAGTATTTTTTATTGGTGGCCTGTCCCCAACCCGGGATAATGGCCGAGCGCAAAGCTACTTTGCGGGGATAGGTATTCTTTCTTGCGGTATCGGGTTTGATGATTGGTGGGGTGGCAGGAATGGAATCGTTTAGCCCCATGATGGTTTCCTGTGCCTGAACCTGCTGGCCGGCCATGAATAAAAACAGGGATAAAAAAATGAATTGGATCGTCTTCATGGTCAATCTACGGTAACATTCCATTGACCGAGCAGTTTATTGAATTCTTCCAATGAATAATAATCAAACGTGAGTTGCCCGCTTCCATCGGATTGGTGTTTCAATTTTACCCGGGTACTGAAATGCGATGCTAATTTATCTTCAATTTTCTGGAAGGCCGGAGGCAGCGAGGTTTTTACCTGTTTTTTAACAGGGCCATCCTGTTTGTACAGGTTACGAACCATGGCTTCGGTTTGTCGCACCGACAGTCCTTTTTCTTTTATTTCTGAAAAAATATAAAGTTGCTTGTCAATGGTGTCTACATTGATAAGGGCCCGTGCATGTCCCATGCTCATTTCTCCTTTTCGCAGGGCGATCTGGATATCGGGGGGAAGTTTCAATAACCGGATATAATTGGTAACGGTACTCCGGTCAAAGCCCATACGGTCGGCCACCTGTTCCTGCGTATAGCTCAGTTCTTCCATCATCCGCTTATAGCTAAGCGAAATTTCTATGGCATTGAGGTCTTCCCGCTGCAGGTTTTCCAGCAGGGCCAGTTCCAATAATTGCTGATCGTTGGCCTGGCGTACATAGGCTGGTATATCTTTTAGCCCGGCGATCTTCGAAGCCCTCCATCTCCGTTCCCCGGAAATAAGCCGGTATTTACCCGAAGGGAGTTTGGATACGGTGACGGGTTGAATGATATCGTGTATGCGAATGGAATTGGCGAGTTCCTGTAAGGCGGTCTCGTCAAAATCGCGGCGAGGTTGTTTGGGGTTGGTTTCGATCGTATCGATCGGGATACGGGTAACACCGGTAACGGTATCCACTACGGTACTTTTCAGGGTATTCGCGCTGCTTTTCAGGTCGGCATCAATGCCCTGTAGCAGGGATCGTATTCCTTTTCCTAATGCTTCTTTGTTCTGTTTGGGGCTGGTCATTGGCAATGGTTGTTAGGTTCCGGCTTAGAGTTCCATGATCCGTTCTTCCTGCCGGATCTTGGTCATGTCATTCTTTTGAAGGATCTCTTTGGCCAGGTTGAGGTAGTTCACCGAACCCTTGCTTTTGGCATCATACAGGATCACGGGTTTACCTACACTGGGGGCTTCGCTGAGCTTGGCGTTACGGTGGATGATGGTGTCAAAGACCAGGTCTTCAAAGTGGCGACGCACTTCGCTCACCACCTGGTTACAGAGGCGGAGACGCCCATCGTACATGGTCATCAGGATGCCTTCGATCAGCAGGGAGGTATTTAGCCGGCTTTGCACGATCTTGATCGTATTGAGCAATTTGCCCAAACCTTCCAGGGCAAAGAATTCGCATTGTACAGGAACGATCACCGAGTCAGATGCGGTCAATGCATTAACGGTGATCAGGCCAAGCGAAGGGGAACAGTCAATAATGATGAAATCATAATCGCCCTTCACCGGATCAAGGATATTTTTCAAAACCATTTCCCGGTTGGGGTAGTTGATCATTTCAATCTCGGCACCCACGAGGTCTATATGCGAAGGAATCAGGTCGAGATAGGGTATTTCTGTTTTGAGGATCACATCCCTGGCCACTGACTCATTCACCATGCAATCATAAAGGCTATGGGTAATGTTGTGCAGGTCAAAACCTACCCCTGTCGTACTGTTAGCCTGAGGATCGGCATCCACCAGCAGGGTCTTGTATTCCAGTACAGCCAGACTGGCCGCAACATTGATCGCGGAAGTGGTCTTACCTACACCCCCTTTTTGATTGGCCACACCAATAACTCTTGCCATAATCGGAACCCCTCGTATTTTTTATTATAAACTCAATTGTTGACCAATACCGGGAAGGTGCAATGTGTACCCCTTATCCGCAAAACACTTTTTCGCGGCGGTATGATCGATCTTAATAAAGCCAAATGTATCAAAATGAACGCCAACTACCGTCTCGCAACGGATCATTTTTGCAGCTTTGACCGCATCTTCCGGACCCATGGTGAAATTATCCCCAACGGGCATGACCGCAAACTTCAAGGTCGCCCAGTCTGCAATTAGTTGCATATCAAGGGTCAGGGCGGTATCTCCGGAATAATAGAAATTACCTTCCGGACCATACACGATAAAACCCATGGGGTTTCCGCCATAGCTGCCATCGGGTAATCCGGAGGAATGTTGGGCGACTACGCATTTGACGGCAAAGTCGCCAAAATCCCAACGCCCACCGGTATTCATCGGATGGGTATTGCTCACCCCATTCTTATTGAGCCATTCATGGATCTCCCAGCTGCACACCACTTTGGCCCCTGTTCTTTTGGCAATGGATATACAATCGGCGATATGGTCCGCATGACCATGCGAAAGAAGGATATAATCCGCCCCGATGGATTCAACATTGATCTCTTTTGCCAACTCATTGTAGGTGATAAAAGGATCAAACAATATTTTTTTGCCGTTCACGTCTACGGAAAAACAGGAATGGCCGTAGTAGTTCAACGTCATATTATTAATTTTTGAAGGAAAGCAAAAATAAGCCTTGTGGCTAATTTAATGGAACTAAATGACCGTTTCTGTTGTTAAAGTAGTTCTTTTGGGTAAAATAAATTCATTCGTCTCTTTCAATTCGTTGATTCATGCGTAGTTCTCCCTTTTGGTGGATTTTCATCCTTTTCATGGTCTTGCTTGACCTCTATGTTTTTCAGGCCCTGAAGGTGCTGACGGCTTCCACCGGTATCCGTACCCGGACGATCATTCATGTGGTTTACTGGGTGCTTTCGGTGTCGGCAGTAGGAACCCTCCTGCTTCTGCCTTACCTGCATTTTGACCAGGCCACCAAAGTGATCCGGTCCACCATCTTTGCGCTGATCATCGGATTGTTTTTTGCCAAATTGATCGGGGCGGTTTTTTTCCTCGTGGATGATATTCGTCGCGGCGCCCAGTGGGTGGCATTTAGAACATTCTTAACCGGTAGTACCGCCAATAGCGGAAGTGGGGGAGATGCGATACCCCGGTCGGCTTTCCTCAGTTGGATGGGGATGATCGCCGGAGGAGGTTTGTATGGTTCGCTGGTTTATGGATTTGGAAACAAATACCGCTATGACCTGAAAAAAATACCCCTGGCCTTTTCCAATTTACCGGCCGCTTTCAAAGGACTCCGTATCGTGCATATCTCCGATATCCATTCGGGAAGCTTTACCGATAAAGAAGCCGTAAACCGCGGGGTACAAAAGATACTGGAACAGAAACCCGACCTGATACTCTTTACGGGTGACCTGGTGAATGACCGGGCCGATGAAATGGAACATTATAAAGAAGTCTTTTCTCAGCTTCGCGCTCCACTTGGGGTGTTTTCCACCTTGGGTAACCACGATTATGGTGACTATGCCCGCTGGGAAAGCCCAGAGGCCAAAGCAGCCAACCTGGAACGGTTAAAGAATGTGCATGCCGAAATGGGTTGGAAGCTCCTGATGGATGAGCACCACGTCATCGAAAAAGATGGTCATTCCCTTTCTTTGTTAGGGGTACAAAACATCAGTGGCCGGGGTAATTTTCATAGTTATGGCGACCTGGGCAAGGCCTATGCAGGCGCCCAACCACATCCGTTTAAGATCCTGATGAGTCACGACCCCTCGCATTGGGATGCAGAAGTGGTAAAAAGCTATCCCGATATTGACCTGATGCTTTCCGGGCATACCCATGGTATGCAATTCGGGGTGGAAATACCCGGATGGCGCTGGAGCCCCGTTCAATATTTCTATAAACAATGGGCCGGTCTTTACGAAACAGGTTCCCAAAAACTCTATGTCAACCGGGGTTTTGGCTTTATCGGCTACCCGGGTCGTGTAGGTATTTTACCCGAAATCACCCTTATTGAATTGATTTAAAACGGTTTCTTCAATATTTTTGACCCCGGTTCGTTTGATTATTTTCCTGAACATATTAAACCCCTGCCCCCGGGCCGGGTCATAAACGCCGGAATACAAGCCTTTTGAATCAAAAAGCAATACAACTGCCCCGAATATTAAAACGGGCGGGGATGATTGGGATCATCCTCGTACAGGCTTTTTTTGCACAGGCCCAGACCGATACCACCCAAAAAACAGAGGATATCCTTTTTTCGGATACCTCCGATATGGACTATGATTTCCTCTTTGATGAATTTGCTTCCTTTTTAGACTCCATTTCCAAACCACATAGCTACCTGATGACCGGGCTTTCGCTGGGGAGGGGATTCTATAATTATACCAATAAGTCCTCCGTTCTGCTCGATCCCCAACAACAGTTCACCTATTCACCCACGCTGGCCTATTATCATAAGTCAGGTTTCAATCTGACCAGTACGGGCAATATCGTTCACGACGGAGAGAACCTGAACCTCTATCAATTCTTTATCAGCCCGGGATATGATTATTTAAAAAATAAAAACCTGGCCACCGGGTTTGCCTATACGCGGTACTTTACCCGTGACAGCCTGCCTTTTTATACCACGCCCCTCCAAAACGAACTCTATGCCTATTTCAGTTACCGAAAATGGTGGTTGCGGCCATCCGTGTCGGTAAGTTATGGATGGGGCAGCCGGTCCGATTATGATGAGCGGGAATCTTTGATCAATGACCTCCGCCTGCGGGCAAGAGGCTATATACGGGTCAATACCGAAGAATCAGTGAGCGATCTGTCGGTGGTGGCATCGGTGCGGCACGACTTCTATTTCCTCGATATCCTGTCCCTGAATGACCATATCCGCGTATCGCCCCAGATCAACTTCACCAGTGGTACCCAGAAATTCGGGTTTAACCAATCCACCAATACCTATGCGACGCTGTTGCGTACCGGGACCAATGTCTTATTCAACTCCGAGAATACCTATCTCAATGACCAACTGAAATTTCAGCCCCTGGCACTGACCTTCCTGTTACGGACCGAATACTCCATCGGGAAGTTCTATATCCAGCCCCAGCTTATCCTTGACTATTATTTCCCGGCCGAGGAAAAGAATTTCAGTTCCCTGGTTTCCTTAAACCTTGGGCTTCTTTTCTGATCCATTCATGCGGGTACCTGCTTCTTTTACTTTTTTTTAAGAAACAAAAAGCAATTAAGCATTTACTTAACGGTTATATATCCTTTCGTTAAGGACAATTAACAGGGGGAATCAAAGCATGGCATCAATGTTGAATTTTCCCATCTAACTTAAAACTCTAGTTATGAAAGCAAAATTAGCTACCGTTCTCGTCGCCCTTTTCCTTTCTTCGGCTGCTTTTTCCCAGTTTCATTTGGGTATCAAAGGCGGAGCCAATGTGAACAAAGTGGATGGAAAATCCTTCTCCCAACAGTTTACCTATGGCTACCACATTGGTGGGTTTGCGGAGATCGGGATCAGTCCCAAACTACGGATCGTTCCCGAGGTTTTATTCAACCAGTATTCTTCCACCCTCGACAGCAGCTACAAGGAGATCTACGAGAATGTGATCAATTCCTCGCAGAGCAAGGTAAAATTGAATTACCTCACCATCCCCATTTTGCTTGACTACAAATTGCTCGGTCCCATCCACCTGCAGGCAGGTCCGCAAGTAGGTATCCTGATGGACCAGAGCCGTACCTTCCTGCAAAATGGCGGAGATGCCTTTAAAGATGGTGAATTCTCCATGGTAGGCGGTGTACAGGTCAACCTGGCCAAGTTCCGCTTTACCGGCCGCTATGTCATCGGTTTGAACAACATCAATGACATCGACGACCAGGATAAATGGAAGAACCAGGCCCTGCAATTATCGGTTGGTATCGCATTCTAAGAGCGAAATTTGAATCACACGAATGAAGCGAATGACACGAATGGCACGAATGCTAACAATTCGTACTATTCGTGTCATTCGCTTCATTCGTGTCCCAAAGACGGCACTTTTCTTGACAAGTATATATTCCCGGTGTATTTTTAACCCGGCCTGAAAATGACTGACAGGCTGTCAAACCACCGATATATACGATGAAGAGCATAGATTTATTAGTGCGATCCGAAGAAGAGGCCGACTTTATCCCCATTATTCCCCTCAACGAGAATGAAGGTGAAACCTCCGATGGGCTAGAGATTCCCTCGCATTTACCCCTGCTTCCCCTGCGAAATACCGTCCTTTTTCCCGGCGTGGTTATCCCGATAACCGTAGGCCGTGATAAGAGTATCAAGGCGGTACAGGAAGCCTATAAGGCTGACAAATTGATAGGCGTAGTAGCGCAAAAAGACAGTAATGTTGAAGACCCCAATATTTCCGATCTGGAAAATATTGGTACGGTGGCCCGTATTGTGAAACTGATCACGATGCCCGATGGGGGAACCACGATCATAATCCAGGGCCGGAGCCGGTTTAGGATCATCGCGATCACCACCGAAGACCCGTTTTTCAAAGCCGATATTGAAGTGCTGCAAGAGGCGGAAGTGCCTGTGAATGATGAGTTTGCAGCCGGAGTATCGAATATCAAGGATATGGCGGCCCAGATCGTCAGCCTCTCCTCCAATATTCCCTCCGAAGCAGCGATCATCCTGAAGAATATCGAAAACCCCGGTTTCCTGATCAATTTTGTGTGCAGCAACCTGAGCGCTGACCTGAAAGAGAAACAACGCCTGCTGGAACTGGATGATATCCGTGACCGGGCCAATCAACTCACCCAGATGCTCCATAAAGAGCTGCAGTTTGCCGAGCTGAAAAATAAGGTGACCACCAAGACCAAGGTGGAGCTGGACAAACAACAGCGTGACTACTTTCTCCAGCAACAACTCAAAAGCATCAAGGAAGAATTGGGTGGCGATACCAATGAACGGGAGTTAAAGGAAATGCAGAAAAAGGCCGAGACCAAAAAATGGCCTGCCAGCGCGAAGGAAGCCTTTACCAAGAACCTGCAGAAACTGGAGCGGATGCACCCCAGCACCCCGGATTATTCCGTGGTGTATAATCACCTTGACCTGATGCTGGACCTGCCCTGGGAAGAGTACACCGAAGATTATTATGACCTGAAAAAGGCGAAGCGGGTACTCGATACCGATCATTATGGCATGGGGAAAATAAAGGAAAGGATACTGGAATACCTGGCCGTACTTAAACTAAAGGGGGACATGAAAAGCCCGATCCTTTGTTTTATCGGCCCTCCGGGTATTGGTAAAACCTCCCTGGGACGCAGCATCGCCCATGCCATTGGACGTAAATATGTACGACTGAGCCTCGGTGGCCTGCATGATGAGAGCGAGATCAGAGGTCATCGCAAAACCTATATCGGCGCCATGCCCGGACGGATACTTCAATCCCTGCGCAAGGTGAAGTCCTCCAACCCTGTGATGATCCTCGATGAGATCGACAAGGTTGGGAATGACCAGCGTGGCGATCCCTCTTCCGCTTTACTGGAAGTACTTGATCCCGAACAGAACCATACCTTTTACGATAACTATCTGGAATTAGAGTATGACCTGAGCAAGGTATTGTTTATTGCCACTGCTAATAATATCCAGAATATTCAACCGGCTTTGCGTGACCGCCTTGAGATCATTGACCTGAGCGGTTATGCGGTAGAAGAGAAGATGGAGATCGCCAAGCGGCACCTTATTCCTAAACAGCGCGAAGCGCATGGATTAAAGAAGATCGGGTTTAAGATCAGTGATAAAGTGATCGAGAAAGTGATTCAGGATTATACCCGTGAAAGCGGAGTGCGTGAACTTGACCGGATGCTCGCTTCTGTAATGCGCTACCAGGCCAAGGAGTATGCGATGAAGGATAAATTAAAGCCTACCCTGACAGCCGCGGATGTAGAAAAGATATTGGGCAAACCCCGGTACAGCAACGAGATCTATAAAACCGCCAATATGCCCGGGGTAGCTGTTGGGCTGGCCTGGACCTATGTGGGTGGAGATATATTATTTATAGAGACCAGCACCAGCGATGGGAAAGGCGAATTGAAATTGACGGGCAACCTGGGAAATGTAATGAAGGAAAGTGCGACCACCGCATTGACCTATTTACAATCCAATGCCAGCCGGTATGGAATTGATGGAAAGTCATTTGAAAAAAAGACCATCCATGTCCATGTACCCGAGGGGGCGGTACCCAAGGACGGCCCCAGTGCCGGTATCACTATGATGACCTCCCTGGCTTCGGCGCTGACCGGTAAGCGGGTAAAACCCTTCCTGGCCATGACCGGTGAGATCACCCTTCGCGGACAGGTATTACCGGTAGGAGGGATCAAGGAAAAGATATTGGCTGCCAAGCGGGCGGGTCTCCGCGAAGTCATCTTATGTGCTCAGAATGAAAAAGATGTGCAGGAGATCGACTCGGCCTTTATCAAGGGCATGCAGTTTCATTATGTGAAGACAATGAACCAGGTGTTGGAGTTGGCGTTGAAGAACTAGCTTTTTGCTAATAGCTAATAGCTAATGGCTTTTAACAAAAAAACCTTCAAATCTCAAGAACCAAGGCAACCATTTTCCCGTACATGCGTTGTTAGTTATATAGAATTTTTCATGTTGGTTGTTTTAAGGGTTAAAAATGTTCCCCCCGATTCTTCGGGGGGATTTTTTTTGCCGTTCCGGCTGCATTTCTCAAATTCGTATGACTTGCGTTTAACCCTTTTCATATCCGCCTTATTTTTTGTTGGACAAATCTCCGGGCAAACCCTTGGCGGGTCATCCATTTTTAATTTTTTGAAATTACCGGCAAACCCTCAACTGACGGGCTTAGGTGGGGTGAATGTATCCAAACCTTCCAATGATGTAGGGATGGCCTTTCACAATCCGGCCCTGTTGAACAAGGAGATGCATACCCGTGCCAATCTGGTGTTCAATGATTTTTATGCAGGCATCAAGACCTTTCATCTTGCCCTTGGTTATTTCTCACAGCCCTTGAATACCCGGTTCGCCGGCGGGGTCCATTACTTTGATTATGGTACTATTCCCCAAACCGATGCCAGTGGAAATGTATCCGGAAGTTTTCGTCCGGTGGATTGGGTGGTACAGTTTTCCGCGGCCCGGTCGTATATGGAGAAATGGGATTATGGGGCCACGATAAAATTCATTCATTCCGGTTATGGGTTATATCGTTCTACCGGCATGGCGTTGGATATGGGTGTTCTTTTCAGGGATAGTTCAGCTTTGTTCACCGCATCCATCCTGGCAAAGAACATGGGGTTTCAATTAAAGAAATACCAGGGCACCGATCCCGATGACCTGCCCTTTGATCTTCAGATCGGAATGACCAAGCGTTTGGCCGATGCGCCTTTCTCCTTTTCCATAACGGCCCAACGCGCCCATCAATGGGATATCCGGTATGATGACACTTTATTCAATGCCGGCAATGGTGTGGAGACGACTGCAAAGAAATTCACCTTTGATAAATTATTCAGGCATTTTGTTTTTGCCGCTACAGTACATCCCAGTGAGCAATTGGAGTTTTCACTTGGGTATAATCATTTACGCCGGCAGGAATTGAATGTGTACAATGCCTCCAATGGGCTCAATGGGTTTTCCCTGGGGGTAGGGGTCTTGTTAAAAAAGATCCAGATCCGGTATGCCCGTGCCTATTACCAAAACAATACCGCCCTCAATCAATTCGGCCTCGGCCTCAAGCTCAACGATTATTTTGGCCTGGGCAAATGGGGTGAGCGCGCGGGGTGGTAGGTGGATTGGGGGGTTATTGTTTAACGATCTTCAAATAAACCGGCGCTTTTTGTTTTCGGTACAATACCAACGTATATGCTCCGCTTGTCAACCTGCTCATATCAACCTGAACCCTGGTTTTGTTGGCAATTGACATCATTGGGAAGCTTTGTTTTCCATCAGCCCCTATGATCCGCAGGCTGGTCCATTGGTCGGATATTTTCAGACTGTCGATGGTCAATACATTTTTTACCGGCACCGGATACGCTCTGATGCCTTCACTGGTGGCAGGCAGGTTAATGACAGAGGTGACCGCATTCACTGTGAATGTAATGGCGTTACTAGTGTCTCGGTCAGGATAAGCACAAGGATCATTGCTGATCATAATACAGCGGATTTTTACACCTGTGGCTACCGGGGTATAATTGACCAATGCACCTGATAAACCTGAAATGGTTTGCCAGGTATGGTTGCTTGTGGAATCCTGCCATAAATAGGTAGGCAAACTACCTCCATCCTCTGGTGTAGCAGTGATGGTGCTGTTTTGGCCATTGGTGACTGTGTCTCTGCCGCTGATGGTCACCGTGGGTATAATGTTTGTTCCTGATGTTTCAACAAAATAGGATTTACCCTCCTTTGTCTTATCGATCATACACCGGAATAATCGAATTGTGCTGAAAGGAGAGAAATCAATGATATGAAGACTGGCTGTTTGGGTTCCCGTAAAATTGGAATTATCAGACAAATTTTGAAAACCTTTACCTGTCCAAAACTGCCATTGATAGGTACTTCCTGTTTGTCCGGCCTGCAAGACCGTATCGGCAAACGGGCAGATTCTGATCGTGTTTGCTTGAGGCACACCGTTGTCAATAATAGAAATTGTGTTGGAATATTTGTTCGCCAGGATGATCTCCGGTTTAGAATCTCCATTTATATCCCCACTGTTTATTGTTGTATAGGGGCTATGTGTGGGAATGATCAATTCAGTATTGAAGGCGATTTTTGCTCCTTCACTTTCATTAAGGGCTATGGCCATAATATTCTCGAATTCAGTAGTGAATAATAGATCTGGTTTCCCATTTCCATCGACATCGTCAACCTGAACAGATATGGGACTTATGGGCAGATTAATATTATCAATGACCGAAAGGGCAATATAACCAGGTTGACTTTGATTTTTGATCAAAGAGGTAGCCGAAGCACCTGCGTTTGCCGTGACTATGTCCAACTTACCATCGTTATCTAAGTCACAGAATGTCATGAATTTTGGCGCCTGGCCGGTTGAGAGGGAAACAGGACTTGCCAATTGAAGGTTTCCAGGGGTACTTAGATTCCTGATTACACTAATCGCATTGTTGCTGCAAATTACCAGGTCAGGTTTGCCATCGCCATCCATGTCAGCAGAATTGATCTCAATTATAGGCACTGCGCTATTGAACTGCAGCATAGCAGCAAATGACAGGTTACCGCCTGTTCCGGTATTGCGGTACAGGTGAAGCATCCCATTTGATCCTTTGGAATAGACTATGTCTGATTTTCCGTCACCATCAAGATCACAGGCAGTTGACCTGGTTTCCTGTACATCACCCAGGTCGATGGCAGGAGCCAGGGATATTGTTCCTGTACTACTGCTGTTTTTGTAAATACTTATATCTCTTGGGAAAGAGTTTGAACAGATTACCTCCAACTTTCCGTCATTGGTCAGGTCTTCGGCAAAGATTCGTTTGTGTATGTTGCCAAAATAGGGGTCCGACTGAAAGGTTTGTAGTGCGCCTATTTTTGTGGTGCTGTCTTGTGAGATGTTTCTGAGTATTCCAAGGCTTGCAAACTGCAACTGGTCAGTTCCCTGATTGGCTATGCCAATGTCAGGCCTTCCATCCTGATCAAGGTCGGCAATGGCAGTTTGCAAAGGTGCTATACCAACAGTAGAATCAACGAAGAAAGAAAAGTATTTGCTGAAATCTGTTCCATACCCATGGAATTGTGGTTGGAACCATTGCGATGATATCCCAATCAGATTGTTGTTCATCACCGAAACAGGACCTGGGGTCGCTCCATATGGAACTACAACTTCCAGTTCATTATTTGCGGCCCGAACTACATTCGCTTTTGTAGCGCCAAAATAAACCGTCAGGCCTGGTGCATTTGTTCCAAAATTGAATCCCTTGATTGAAATGGTTGCACCCGGACTACCAATCAGCGGGGTGATCTCGCTGACCACTGGTGCATTGGACAGGATAAAACCGTTGGCGGAAGTGTTACCATTTGCGGTCGTCACACTTACCGCCCCACTAGCATTGGAGCCTGCAACAGCTAAAATGCGGGTAGACGATTCAACAGTAAATGAAGCGGCAGGGCTTCCGCCAAATTGAACGGAGCTGACATTGGTAAAATTATATCCGTCGATAGTCACAGTTGCACCAGGACCGGTAACCGTTGGGTAAAACTGGGTGATAACAGGCGTGTTGGCGTTGTGGTGAACAAAACCAGATTGGCTGACCGTTCCTGAGGCATTTGTGAGGAATACTTTTCCTGAACCCCCATTTCCCACCACGGCTTCAATCAGATTAGGGGAAATGATGGTGAACGATGCAGCCGGGGTGGTTTCAAAGCGTACGGCGTTTACGCCACCCAGATTATTGCCAATGATCCTGATAACGGTTCCCGTCATCGCAGTTTTCGGATAGAAATTGTGAATGACAGGTGCACCTGGAAAAACATATCCGGCAAGGGTGTCGCTGCCAATAGGCCCATGTACACTAATGGAACCTGTGTTACCACCGGCCACCACCGCGTCAATCCGGGTAGGCGAAACAATCTGGAAACGGGCAGCCCTTCGGTTTTCAAAATAAACCTCTTTCACTGATTGGAGGTCTGAACCGGTAATGGTCACTGTTGTTCCCGTTCCGGCAGTTGTTGGCGAGAATCCCGCAATGACCGGTGGGTTTAAAATTTGCAGATGTCCATAGGTCGCACTCCCATTTGGATTGAAAACTTTTAATTCTCCTGTGCCACTGGAGCCAGGGATGATACGTAACGATATATCGGATATTACTTCAAATGAAGTCACTGATAGGCCGCCAATCGTAACCTGATTGACGTTGGAAAGGTTGGCACCATTTAACCAAAATGCTTTTCCAGCCAGGAGCATGGTGTCGGAAACCGATTCGATGACCGGCAGGGAAGTATTGCTAAACGACCCCGTGCTGGCTTCCCCATTGGCAGCCTTTATCCTGATTTCTCCGCTGTTTCCATTACCCACTACTAATCTGAGTTCTTGGTTGGATACCACTGAAAGAGAGCTCACAGGTTGATTGCCTATAGTGGCAGATGTTGTGGAGCCAAGGTTTTTTCCTTTAATTGTGATCGAAGTACCATTGCTGCCTGCAATCGGAAAGAATGTACTGATCATTGGCCCACCGTCGGGTTTCCCTATGATATTTCTATATACAGTGGTAAAGGTATTGCCGGCTATAATCGCGTCTGGCCTGCTGTCGTTATCAAGATCAACACTGGAGCATTCTTCAATTTGATTTCCTCCTAGTGGTGCGATGGGGATTTCAAGAGAAACCGGAGCCCCAAAATCAAAGGTGCCACCCGGACTGCTGATATTTTTCAGGAGCTTCACCTTGAATTCATCATCTGTATAATAAATGTCAGGCAAGAGGTTTCCATCCAGATCTTTTACACTCGCATTCTTAAGTGCGGGAGCGCCTGTAATTGTTTGTGGCGCGGCAAAATTTATGGATGTGCCCGAACTGGTATTCCTGAACAAAGCCAGGGTTGTAGAGGAGGTATTAAAGACTATGTCTGGTTTTTGGTCATTGTTCATATCCTTTACTACAAATGATCCCTGGTTGGCCAAATAAGTGGATGTATAACTAAAAGCGGGAGAAAATTTAGGATTACCGGGTAGCCCGATATTGGTATAGACAAGGAGTTTTCCCGCATGGAGAATAAGGTCTGGTTTACCATCTTCGTTGATATCCTGCAATTTGGCAGTAGAGATACCCGGAGCTATTTTGATTCCATAAATTGATCTGAACAGAATGGATCCGGGTTGACTTATATTGTGGTGAATGATAAACTTGTTTTCAACCACGCTTGACAGATCGGGTTTGCCATCGCTGTCAATATCAAGAAACTTGAAAAACAATGACAGTTTAAATGGAACGGTGAAGGATATTGGAGCTTCGAAGCTAAACTGGCCTTGTACACTGTTATTTCGTAAGAAGAAAAAGGAGGATGAATTGATAATCCAGGCCATGATATCTATTTTCCCATCCCCATCGAGATCGCCGGTTTGTGTCAGGTAAGTAGCTGTGGGAACCGGCATATTGATCTCAAGCGCTTGTTGAAAGGAGATATTACCCGTAATACTGGTATTTTTATGGATAAGAATTTTTCCCGTACTGATAGAGGTAACATCCAGTTTGCCATCCTCATCCAGATCGGCATACAATGGCCGGAAGAAAGGATTGGCATGATCGGTTCTCGGAGCAAATGATGTTTTTGTGAGTGGTCCTGAGCCCCCCTCAAAAAGTGTGATGAAAGGTTGTTTAGACCAGGCTGTCCGGTTTCCTTTTGTCACAGAAACCAATTCCTCCTGCGATCCAAAAGGTACTTCCACCTGAATGGTGGTATTTGTGGAAGTGATCACCTTTGCCCTGACGGTTCCAAAGTGAACAATATTTTCCTGGGGTACCGTGCTGAAGCGCTGGCCCTGAATGGTAATGAGACTACCGACCTGCCCTGAATAAGAGCTGAGTGATTCAACCACC
Source organism: Chitinophagaceae bacterium (assembly GCA_033762195.1). Classification (GTDB taxonomy): domain Bacteria; phylum Bacteroidota; class Bacteroidia; order Chitinophagales; family Chitinophagaceae; genus SpSt-398. The sequence continues at coordinate 18,517 of JANRLV010000042.1, forward strand.
ACGGGAAGTCCATGCACAAAAATGCCGAGTTGGCAGGTTCCGAAGTTATTTGAAACTTTCACGTTTCCGGTGCCGCCACTCCCAACTACTGCCGTAATGCTGGTAGGAGAGTTGACTGTAAAAGAGGCGGCAGGGCTACCTCCGATTTCAACCTGGGTAATGTTTGTAAATTGAAATCCGTTGATGGTCACCTGGGTGCCCGCTTCTCCGATCGTCGGGCTGATGGAGGTGATATAGGGAGCAGGGGAGGCTGTGTTTTTAAATACGGAGATTTGGTTGGCTGTATTCACAATAACGGCATCGACCTTTTGGTCTGCATTAAGGTCGCTTAGAGTTATCCTCCCTGACGCTCCATAGCTTGCCAGGTTTACCTGTGGTCCAAACTGGATGGTTGCCAGGTTACTTAGGTTTTTGAAGATCCCCCAATTATTGATGTCATCAAAATGAGTGATGATATCAGGTCTTCCATCCCCATCTACATCATTCACCTGCAGGGATTGACCGGGGTTCTGTGTGGATACTGGCTGCACATCCTCCAGGGTAACCGTTCCTGTCGATGTATTCTTTAAAATGATTACTGTATTCTCTGCCGGATTAGTCGCAATAATGTCAAGTTTCCCGTCGCCATTCAGGTCACCAGCATCTATGGATCCTACTGAGCCAAAGGTGTAGGTCAGCGGGGTTCCCATTATTAATTGCGTGGGGGTACTTTGGTTAGGTGAAACTAATACCTGGCCGGTGGTGGCATTAGCCACAATTATTTCAGGCTTGCCATCCTGGTTCAGGTCACGAATAATATGGTCAGTTCCTCCTAGTCCAGAGAATGTTTTTTCCGGGTGAAAGGAGAGTGCACCTACTTCCCCCCTGTTTCTAAAAATGGAAGTAACAGGTTGCCCTTGATAGGAAACGATTATATCCGACTTGCCATCCCCATCCATATCGGCCACCTTCATGGAATAGGGGTTGGAAGGAGTTGGTAGCAGATAGGCCGGCGCAAATTGCAGGGTTCCCGGTGTCGATTGATTTAATAGGATAGAAATAGTGCCCACACTCCAGTTCACGACGGTCAGATCGAGTTTTCCATCTCCATCCATATCTCTTATTTCCAATGGTCCCGGACCAGTGATGGATAATAGGTTTTGCGGCGGAGCAAAAGTGATGGCACTTCCGGTGGAGGTATTTCTGAAAATGGTTAAAGCTCCTTCACCTGGGTTGGAGACAACCATTTCAGGTTTTTGATCTCCGTCCAGATCCCCCAGTGAGCTAAAGGGTAGGCCATGGTTTGCCGTACCTGCAGTATAAGTTTCTGCTGAGGCAAACAATCCTTCTGTAATACTTCCTCCGTTGGGGAAGGTAATCAGAAATGGGTCACGGGAATGAGCCAGCAATTCATTGCAAACAACGGTGATCGGTTCGTATTGTGAGCCAGCGGGTACGGTGACGGTCAGGCTTGTTGTATTGGCGGCCGTAATGGTGGCAGGGATCGCTCCGAAGAATACTGCATTCCCGGAGGTGGAGGGATTAAAGTTTTGTCCAGTGATCGTAACCGTGGTGCCAACCGGCCCCGAAAGTGGCGATACAGATTGGACAATGGGAGGGGGAACATAGGTAAAGCCTGTCCGTGTGGAGGAACCGACTGGTGATTGAATGAATACATCGCCTGAGGCACCCGGGCCAACATAGGCGGTCAGTTTTAATGGAGAATTCACTTCAATATATTGCACCGGAATACCACCCACTGTGATATGGTTTACCTCACTCAGGCAGGAGCCGTTCAGGGTCATTACTGTGCCGTGTGTACCTTTGGTGGGGGTGAAAGAGTGTAAAGTGGGGATGACCTTAAAACCTGGGATGGTTATTGTTCCGGAAGAGGTGGTCACTGTAATGGGACCCGATTGAGCATATTCGGAGAGGGTGGCGACGATGGTATCTCTTGAAATAACGGTAAATGGCGAGGATGCGACTCCTCCGATTGAAACACTTTGTACATCTTCAAAAAAATCTCCTACTATGGTGATCGATGTATTGGCTCTTGCCTGGGCAGGGAAAAAGCTCATTATCTGAGGCGGCACCTGGATTCCTCCCCTGTTTGTTGTCATTTCCAGAAAATCCTTGGGGCCACCTACCCAGAATTGTTCCCATGACCTGAAGAACATTGAAGTGTGAGTCAGTGAATTGCTTGTAAAGGTATTATCTCTCACAAGTTTTGACCAGTCCCGACCTGCATTTCTGGTAATATAGGTATCAAATAAGGGCCCGATGGCATAGCCTGTTGTATCATTAACAAAATGAAGTTGGGATGTAGCAAACGAGTTGCTATTGGGGGCTGATTTCAGTGCCCAGGTAGCTCCTCTGTCGCCACTGAAATAGGTGAGGCCTTTCCCTTGTGCAGTAAGATTAAGCCAACCATTGTCTCCGTCTAGAAAGTCAAGCGAGTGAATAAACCCTGTAGGGGTTACAAGAGGAAACCAGGTGGCACCACCATCCAGAGTCTTAATGACTCTTGTATTTGGGGTGGTTTCGCCCGGGTTTGCCGCCTGGTAGATATAGACCTCATTTTCATTTATGACTTCTATTTTATTGTAAAGCATATTTAATTCGAAAGAAATAATATTCCAGGTATTTCCTCTGTCTGTCGATTTGAGAATCCTGTTGTCATCTACAGCGTAACCAACATTTCCGTCGAAGGTAAATTGAACATCTGTAACATCATTCTGATTGTCAAAGCCTATCGAAGAATAGAAAAAAACAACCTTAAAGGAGTCTGCTGCGTTGGTTGATCTTAGTATTATTGGATAGCCAGTATATTTTCCGTATAACAGTAACGTGTCTTTATTAATTGCATGCACTCCAGATGGCGAAAACATCGTAGGGAATCCTACAGTGCCTATTCCATCGGGAGTGAATAGTAGCCCGCTGATTGTTTTTTTTGTAAACGTTCTTCCTGAGTCACTTGTGAAGGCAATTTGGCCGGGGAGGCCATCTATGGCGAGGTACCCCTCATTTGGAGAATAAAAACTGATACCTTTTATACCCGTGTTGGTATTCACCGTATCAATATGCATTTGTTGCATTTGAGTAGTGCCAGATAGGCATCCCCCTATTATGAATAGAAAAAGGAAAGCGAATGAAGCGAGAAAATTGGTTCGTTTGGTCATTGGGGTCAAAAGGTTTGCTGGTAGAGGGTATAAAAATAGGCCATAAAACCATATTTCTTGTCCTGCACAATATTAAATTGTAATAAAACAATTCAATTCCAAATTATGGAATACAAACAAATAGGATATTCCATTATCTGATTCCAGGATAAACACCATAAATTAAACCATTGGGACAATGAATTAAGGCAAATGGGTTATTGAAAAATAGTTGACCATTTTGGTTTTGCTCTTGCGCCCCATCGGGGCGCCATGTCGGTAGCCTCCCGATCCTCCAACCGTTTCCCCACGCTCCGTAGGAGCGTTATATTTGGAGCACCGAAGTTCAGAAAGTTGCGGCACCTTGTGGAGGGCAATGGTAAATATATATTGGGCAAAAAAGAAATAATAAAGGAGTATATAAAATTAGACATTGAAAATTCAAGAAATAAAAAATAGAATCTCAGTAGAATTAAATTTTAAGCTTATTACTGAGGGTTTTGTATATAAAAAAAGTACTAATGAGTTTAGGCGCAGTACCGGTAGTCACACCTATATTTTTTCAATTGACCTATTAGCATGGAGTGACCATTATTCTATAAATGTAAGAGTGTACATTAGCGAAAGACAAGTTGAAGATATTTTGGAAAAAATATTAGGTAAGCAACGAAACAGATTGACACTTGGTGGTGATATTGCCACAATTAAATTCAGCCCAGATGGGAAAAAAGTAATCAATCAAACATTAGCTATAATCATATTATTTGAGGAAGATATTGCTGCTGCTATAGAAACTTTATATCATTATTATGTTGAAATCGCCAAGCCTTTTTTTGATCGATACAATAGCTTGGAATCTATTGATGATATTATTAATAGTGAACCATACGATAGCATACCAGCACATGTATGTGCTAATTATGACGGCAGATGCATGAAAGGATTAATTGTGGCTAAGTTGGTAAATAATCCGAGGTATAATGAGTTGGTCGTTATTTATAATGATGAAATGCGCGAGACTTTCATAGACTTTAGACAAGAGGCGATCGAAAATTATTGCAAAGTACGAGATTATTTAAATGATAATGAACTTATACTTTGAGAGTAGTGTTTCAATGTAGGAAGAAATCTTAGAAGAAAAAACGGCAGTGTTTCAAATTAGCAGGTTTTCACCTTTCAAGCGTAAAGAAGCTCATTTACAGGCAATTTTCGTCAACCGGTTAGCCCTTTTTGAGCGGCAAAATTCTCCTATTAACCCAAAACTCAAGCCTATATTTTCTGTCTTTTCCTAACGCCCCATCGGGGCGCCTTGTCTGTAGCCCCCCGATCATCCAACCATTTCCCCACGCTCCGTAGGAGCGTTATATTTGGAGCACCGAAGTTCAGAGAGTTGTCGCATACTGTAGGGGGCAATGGAAGATACAAATCGGGCCGTAGTCAAATGTCATAATTTTGAATTTGTTAGAAGTTTATAAGACTACGGCCAGCATCATTCTGAATTTTGGGGAATTGGGAGGAATGCTATGGGGAGCGGAGGGGTTTCGCAGCTCCATATATTATTTGGGTTTCCACGATTTATTAAAAGGTCTTTTTTGGAACCAAAGACTAAATGGCTCATTTGAATAGGATCCTTCTGATCCAAAATTTGAATAAAGCGAAGTGGCAACTAGAACAAATACCCTCGGTTCAAGGTCGCTGTTTAAAATTAATTCCATATTGCCTGACCCAATCGCTCCCCCGCAGACTTTATAGTATCCAACTTGATTACCTTCAAGAAAAAAGGAGAAAGAGCATCCAAAATGTCTTATAATTTCAAATGTGTTTAATTTATATGTAAATGTATATGTATTCCAAAAAATTGATTTCCGTCGAAGGATAATTTCTTCTTGTTGGAAATCAGGGAGACGAATGATTTTGAATGGGAAAATTTGCCCCCTAGTAGCATAATAATCGGTTAGAATTCCTGCCGAAGTTTCATTTAAAAAGAACAATTCCGTAGAGTCATTTGCCTTGTCATATCGTAGATGAAATTGTACTTCATTATCAATGGTTATGAAATACAAATCTACGTTGGTGAGGTGGCGAATAATTTCAATTTTCATCGCAATAGCAAAGATAAATAAGAAAGTTAGGTAGTAGTGTTTCAAGTTTGGTACTGCTTCAAATTAGCAGGTTTTCACCTTCCAAAAGCAAAGAAGCTCATTTACACCCAATTTTTGTCAACCAGGTAGCCCTTTTTGAGTGATAAAGTTCTCCTTTTCATCCAATTCCGTCTTTTGCCGATAGGAAAACTGCACATCATGGTTCAAATTAGCAGGTAATATGGAGTGCAAATTTTGTGGTACCAGTTGCCAGTTAGCGGGAAAACAGAAAAATGGGGTTCATCGTTATTTCTGCAAGGTTTTTAAGAAGTATCAGGAGAAAACTTGCAAATATCCAGGGTAACTAGCCCGAAGGGCTTAAACCATCAATAGCCACCGGTGCAACCGGTGGTTGGAAGACATTATTTTTAAACCAACCCCAAAGGGGTTGAACTCATCGGGTTTAAAAAATTCATTTTCGATCAAATTATTTAGTTCAACCCCTTTGGGGTTGGGCAGCTCTACAAAACCATTACCACCGGTTGCACCGGTGGCTATTGATGGTTTAAGCCCTTCGGGCTAGTTACTCCGTTAATAGAAGAACATTTTGTATTATGCAGGTGATATGCTACAATAACATTTTCCCGCGCCCCATCGGGGCGCCATGTCTGTAGCCCCCAATCATCCAACCGTTTCCCCACGCTCCGTAGGAGCGTTATATTTGGAGCACCGAAGTTCAGAGAGTTGTCGCAACCTGGAGGGGGAGGCAATGGTAAATACAAATCGGGCCGTAGTCAATTGTCATAAGTTTGACTTTGTTAGGAGTTTATAAGACTACGGCCAGCATCGGATAGAACCTGTTGAAGGTGCGCCAAACGGCGATGATTTTAATCAAAGTATAGGAGCGAACTTAAGAAATCAAACAATTGCGGCTATGCTTCTCTTTTTCATTAATAAGAATGAGTTGCGAAAAGAGTCAAGGGTTTTGTTAGATGAAAAAGCAAAGAAAGAACTTCAAGGTTGGCCAAAGCAGGATGTTTTAAGATCTAAGGATGGCTCAATATTAAAAGACTAAATTGATAGTATGAATTATAAGATTTTTCTAATTTTCGTTGTTGTTACTTGCTGTTCATGCAATTATAGTAAGGAAGTTATCCAAGTCGACGGAGCAATGGAAGGCACAATACCAAAAGGGGCATTTGTAACCTATATAGAAAAAAATAAAATTGAGCTTGGTGATGTTGTTCTTTTTAATTTTCGAGGTGATGGTGTAAGTTCTATGCCTAAGCGAATTTTAAGAGTTGTGGGTATGCCCGGAGATACATTAGAGATCAGAAACGGCAACATTTACATTAATCAAGATATATTGAGTAACCCTCGATATACAAAGTTCACCTATTATATTAGGGCAAAGGGTGAAGTACGGAATTCCATATTAGCAAATCGATATTATAGACAAATAAGTCAATTAGAATATCTTGTTGGATTAAGTGATGATGAACTTCCAGAAGTTAGAAGTAGTTTGGAAATTGACAGTATAAGTTTGTTTGTTACAGATTCAGCATATGAGGAAAAGCATATAATCAAGGATAGGAGCTTTAAGTACTTTAATAGCCATTTTTTAGGGCCAGTTATTATTCCAAGAAAGGGAGATTTATTCTCACGCTACACATCTTCAATTTCTCCCGCGTATAGTTCTATTATTAACCAAGGGGGGATAGTTAGTTCTAATTGTTATTTTTTAATGGGAGATAATCGGTTTTTTTGCTATGATTCAAAATATTTAGGTGTAATTCCCGAATCAGATATCATAGGGATTATTGATTCGGTTAGTATGAATAGAATAAGATAAGGTAGTACTGCAAATTAGCAGGTTTTCACCCTCCAAGCGCAAAGAAGCTCATTTACAGGCAATTTTCGTCAAATAGATAACCTTTTTGCGAAGCAAAATTCTCCTATTAACCCCAAACTCAAGCCTATATTTTCTGTCTTTTCCTGCGCCCCATCGGGGCGCCATGTCGGTAGCCCCCGATCATCCAACCATTTCCCCACGCTCCGTAGGAGCGTTATATTTGGAGCACCGAAGTTCAGAGAGTTGTCGCAACCTGTAGGGGGCAACGGAAAATACAAATCGGGCCGTAGTCAAATGTCATAATTTTGAATTTGTTAGGAGTTTATAAGACTAAGGCCAGCATCATTTTGAATTTTGGGGAATTGGGAAGAATACTGAGGGGAGCGGGGGATCAAAGGGCCATTAAAGCCGGGTATGAATTCGGTAAATAATGAAAATTATGAAAATTTTATATCTAACTATCGCAATTCTTTTAGTTATTCTATCTTGTCATGCGGTTATAATCGCTGAGAAGGGTAGGAACCCTTTTATCGTTGATGTCATATTATTTATCTTTTGGTTCTTGTTAGTAAGTTTAAACATTTACTGTGTCTTTATTATTAACAGAAAAGTAAATAGGATAGTTGTTGCCTCCTTAGTTATCTCTATTATTTACTATATACTTTTGTTCATTTTCCCCAGTTTTCATGGTAGCAGATAAAGTGATAAGTAAAATAGGCAGAACCGCCGTTCGGTAGTATGCTACATTAGCATTTTCCCGATTTGGTTTGCTTATTATGCTGCTTTACATATGTTTTTAGTCTCACAGAGGACTGGTATTCGTCCTAAAAATGCCAATATTCATCCAATACAGTTATTGACCCATAGGAAAAGTGCACCTCGTGTATGATATTAGCAGCCGACACTCAATACCCAAGCCAATATTTTCCTAGCGCCCCATCGGGGCGCCATGTCTGTAGCCCCCGATCATCCAACCATTTCCCCACGCTCCGTAGGAGCGTTATATTTGGTGCGCCGAAGTTGAGAGAGTTGTCGCAACCTGGAGGGGGAGGCAATGGTAAATACAAATCGGGCCGTAGTCAAATGTCATAATTTTGAATTTGTTAGAAGTTTATAAGACTACGGCCAGCATCAATCTGAATTTTGGGGAGGTGAGAGGAATACTAAGGGGAGCGGGGGGTAGATCCAACCCATGAAGAGGGAATTTATTATGATAATTGGGAAATAATAGGGCATGAAAAAAAATAAAATTGATATTTGGGTATGTTTGTTTATACTCAGTAGTGCCATTTTTTATTCCTGTACAAATCCAAAGGATCAAATTGAAAGTAGGGTTAATAAAACGTTTCATAAAGGGGAAATGGAGTTTAGTAAAATGATAAATTATTTTGACACACTATCAAGCTTAGGAATCATTAACATAAGTAGCTTTAGCAGGCATGAAAAAAAAGTTATTTTCAAAGACAACAGGGAGGTTTTAGTCTCTGATACTAGTAGGGCTATTCCTGAAATGTATGAACCAATGTTAGAAAAGAGTTTTGAATTTATGTCAAGAAATAATGTCACTGTAACTACATTGGGTAATGATAATTCAGTTGTTTTTCAATTAGATGAAAATGGCATTCTTGGGAAATATGATATATTTATTTGTTATAACGAAAATTCTTCCCCAACATTTCAAGAATATTCTATTGACTCATTGCTATTGTCTAATGATAAAAATTGGGCAAGCAAGTTAAAGGATAAATGGTATTTAATTGCGATTAAAAAATCAATATGAGGTTGTACTGTGTAAGTCGTACAACATTATTATTATTTCGATTTGGTTGGCTTCTTATGCTGCTTTACAGGTGTTTTAGTCTCACAGAGGACTGTTATTCGTCCTGAAAATGCCTATATCCATCCAAAACCGTAATTTGCCCATAGGAAAAGTGTACCTCGTGTATGATATTAGCAGCCGACACCCAATACCCATGCCAATATTTTCCTAGCGCCCCATCGGGGCGCCATGTCTGTAGCCCCCGATCATCCAACCATTTCACCACGCTCCGTAGGAGCGTTTTATTTGGAGCACCGAAGTTCAGAAAGTTGTCGCATCCTGTAGGGGGGCAATGGTAAATACAAATCGGGCCGTAGTCAAATTTCATAATTTTGAGTTTGTTAGAAGTTTATAAGACTACGGCCAGCATCAGGAATACGAAATAAGTGGAAGCAATTTAAGCTAAAACAAAATAACCATAGTATTATGAGCAAGGTGACGAACCTCATTGTTACTTCAAGTATTAGTGAAAACGTTGACAACCTCAAATCTGCATTTTTAAAGTTTTTGGTAAATGGAAGACCTTTTGATTTGGTCTCAATTGAAAATGAAAACGCACCTCAAGGGTGGTATGGGGGATCAAAGTTCATCGAGGCAAACATTTTTATAGGCGCTTATAATGAACTTAATTTGGAAGAGCTTATTCATTTTATGAGAAATGATATAAGTTGGGAATCTCCAGAACTTGTGCAGTTAATTTTTAAAAAGCAAAATAAATTTAAGTTTGAAGTAATTGATTTATTTCCAGAATTACCAGTTTAGGTTAGTGAGTAGAGGTAGTGGGTAGTGTTTCAAATTAGCAGTTAATATAGGAGTGCAAATATTGTGATGCCGGGAGCCAGTTAGCGGGAAAGAAAAAAATGGGTTTCAGCGTTATTTCTGCAAGGATTTTAAGAAGTATCAGGAGGAAACCTGCAAATATGCTGGGTAACTAGCCCGAAGGGCTTAAACCATTACCACCGGTTGCACCGGTGGCTATTGATGGTTTAAGCCCTTCGGGCTAGTTACTCCGTTAATAGAAGAACATTGTATTATGCAGGTAGTATGCTGTAATAGCATTTTCCCGCGCCCCATCGGGGCGCTGGGTCGTTAGAAAGATTTTGTCGCCAGAGGCGACGAGAGAAAAATGCGAGACCGGAGGTCTCGCAAA
>JANRLV010000043.1:0-7940 GCA_033762195.1 Chitinophagaceae bacterium
CTGTGCGAGACCTCTGGTCTCGCACTTCCAGAAGGCCGCCTCTGGCGGCTTTCCTGACTAAGATAAAAAAGAAGAAGTTTTTGTTCGTGTCGCCAGAGGCGACAAGACAATCGTGCGAGACCAGAGGTCTCGCACAGCAAACCCCCGCCCTCCGTCATCTGTCATCTGTCATCCGTCATCTGCCCTCCGTCATCTGCCCTCCGTCATCTGTCCTCCGTGCTCCAACTCCCCTATCTTTGCCGCATGAAAATCGGAATTCTCGGTGGTGGTCAACTCGGAAGAATGTTGCTACAGGCAGCAGCCAATTATCCCGTTGAAACCTATGTACTTGAAAATGACCCCCTCTGCCCTTCCGCGCATCTATGTCACCATTTCACCTGTGGCAGTATCCGCGATTTTGATACGGTCTATGCCTTTGGCAAAAACCTGGATGCCATCACCATTGAGATCGAAAATGTAAATATCGAAGCCCTGGAGAAATTGGAAGCAGAAGGAAAAAAAGTATTCCCCAAACCCTCTGTACTTCGCACCATCAAGAACAAGATCCTTCAAAAAGAATATTACAAAGAGCACGATATCCCAAGCCCTGCTTTTGTGATAACACAAACCCGTGATGACGTATCCACCCATATAAACCTGCTCCCTGCCGTACATAAATTGGGTGAGGGTGGTTATGATGGACGTGGTGTTCAATTACTGCACACGGAAGCCGATCTGGAAAAGGCCTTTGATGCTCCAGGCGTATTGGAAAAAATGGTCCGGATCGACAAAGAGATCGCCATCATTGTGGCCATCAATGATCAAAAAGAAACGGCGCTTTACCCTCCTGTAGAAATGCATTTTGACCAGGACTTAAACCTGCTCGATTACCAACTAAGCCCGGCTGAACTCGGACAGCAGGTCCTTTGGAAAGCAGAAGCCATCGCGCTTTCGGTGGCCCGGCATTTTCAATCACCCGGACTGTTTGCCGTGGAACTATTTTTAGACCGCGAGGGAAATGTATTTGTCAATGAAACAGCCCCGCGCGTGCATAACAGCGGCCATCACACCATTGAAGCCCATTATTGCTCCCAGTTCGACATGCTTTGGCGGATCATGCTGGGTTACCCGTTAGGAAATACCGATCCGATCCTCCCCTCCGTCATGGTCAATGTGATCGGAGCAGAAGGGTATTCCGGACCCGTAAAATACGAGGGCCTGAAAGAAGTCTTGGAGATTCCCAATGCCTTTGTCCATCTGTATGGCAAAAAAGAGACCAAGCCCGGTCGGAAAATGGGTCATATTACCGTGATCAGTCGGGAAAAGCAAGACCTGCTCCACCAGGCCAACAAGATCAAAAGGGCCTTGAAAGTGATCGCCTGATCCCCCTTTATCCCGCTCCTGCACCGTTGATGGATTGACCTTGCTTTTTAGTTACCCATTCGGAGGTTTTTTGGGGAAAAGGAATCTAATTCCGTACCCGATTTTACCTGTAATTTTACCACCCAACCAATTGAATAATAACGTGAGAACAAAGACTGTCCTTAATACCGCATTTATCTTCCCGCTGACGATCCTGGTACTGATGACCGGCTGTAAGAATAAAGAAGAGAATAAAGCACCGGCCCCCGCTGCCCAGGCCCGGAATATGACCATTCGGGTGGATGCCTACCTCGTAAAATCAGAATCCTTTGCCGAGAATATTGAAGTCCCGGGTACGATCGTTGCCAGTGAAGCCACGGAGATCCATCCGGAGGTCTCCGGACGTATCACGCAGCTCAACATTTCGGAAGGACGTTATGTAAGCCGGGGTACCCTGCTCGTTAAACTCTATGACGCCGATCTGCAGGCGCAACTCCGCAAGCTGGAGGTTCAACTACAAATAGCCAAAACAAATGAAGAACGTTCAGCGCAATTGCTCAAGATACAGGGCATCAGCAAATCAGATTATGACGCCAGTCTGCTGAATGTAAACAATATCAAAGCCGATATTGATATCATCCGGACAAGTATTTCCAAAACTGAAATACGGGCTCCATTCAATGGTAAATTGGGATTGAAGAATATCAGCCCCGGCGCTTATGTTACGCCTGCCACGATCATTGCCGTCATCAATCAGACCGATCAATTAAAACTCGATTTCACCGTTCCTGAAAAATACAGTGGTAAAATAAAGACCGGACAAATAGTGCATTTCACATTTGAAGGATCCAATAAAGAAGGGAGCGCCAAAGTAGTGGCGACCGAATCCTCCGTAACAGAGAACACCCGCAGCCTTACCGTACGATCGATCATTCAAAACAAGGATAACCTCCTGCTGCCGGGCGTATTTGCCAAGGTCAAACTTCAATTTGAACCAGATCCCAATTCGCTCCTGATCCCTTCTAAAGCCGTGGTGCCACAGGCCCGCGGAAAAAAAGTGATCCTCTACCGGGGAGGTAAAGCCACTTTTGTGGATGTTACTACAGGTGTACGAGATTCAGCCAGGGTGCAGATACTGTCCGGACTTAAACCCGGAGATACCATTGTCACCACGGGATTATTGAGTATTCGTCCCGATGCCAATATCGCCGTTAACAAGATCATTAATTAATCGCCCCCGAAAAGCGAAGTATGAATATATCAGAACTGAGTTTACGCCGACCGATCCTGGCGATCGTGATGAACATCATCATTGTGGTGTTTGGGATCATTGGATTCAAATTCCTGGGTGTACGCGACTACCCTGCCATTGACCCACCCAATATCAGTGTGCGGACATCCTATGCAGGTGCGAATGCAGATATCATCGAAACCCAGATCACAGAACCTCTGGAAAAAGCGGTGAATGGTATTGCCGGGATCAAGAATATCACCTCCAGCAGCAGTAATGGTACCAGCAATATCAATGTGGAGTTTGACCTGGGTGTTGACCTGGAAGCGGCAGCGAACGATGTACGCGACAAAGTATCTCAAGCCATCCGTTCCCTTCCGCCAGATCTCGAAGCCCCTCCGGTTGTTTCCAAGGCCGATGCCAGCTCTGACCCCATTCTTTCCATGACCGTACAGAGCAATACCCGCAACCAATTACAGATGACGGAGTATGCGAACAATGTGCTGGTGGAACGTTTGCAAACCATTCCGGGTGTATCCGGTATTCAAATATGGGGAGAGAAAAGATATGCCATGCGGATCTGGATCGATCCCGCTAAACTTACTTCGTATGGACTTACCGCCGGCGATGTGCAATCTGCCCTCCTACGGGAAAATGTGGAGCTCCCTTCGGGAAAAATTTCAGGCAATACCACCGAACTCACCGTCCGCACATTCGGTCGATTAAATACAGAGGAAGAATTTGAAAATGTGATCATTCAGAATATCGGCGGTGCCGATATCCGTATCAAAGACATTGGCAATGTGATTCTCGGGCCAGAGAATGAAGAAACTGTTTTAAAGGGAAGTGGTATTCCTATGATCGCTCTTGCCATCATACCACAACCCGGGTCCAATTACGTTTCGATCTCCGATGAGTTTTACAAAAGACTTGATCAGATCAAAAAAGATGTCCCGGAGGATGTAAAAATTGATATCGCGCTTGACCAGACCAAGTTCATCAAGCGTTCCATTGCTGAAGTGGAAGAAACGCTTATCGTGGCGATCGTATTGGTGATCCTGATCATCTACCTATTTTTCCGGGATTGGATCATTGCCATTCGTCCCCTGATCGATATTCCTGTTTCGCTGATCGGTGCCTTCTTTATCATGTACCTCATGGGGTATACGATCAATGTACTTTCCTTGCTGGCCATCGTTCTGGCCACAGGTCTGGTAGTGGATGACGGGATCGTGGTCACCGAAAATATTTATAAGAAAATGGAAAAGGGCATGGGCAAATGGCAGGCTGCCCTCGATGGATCCAAAGAGATCTACTTTGCGGTCATCGCCACCTCCATCACCCTCGCTGTGGTATTTCTGCCGATCATTTTCCTGCAAGGATTTGTCGGTAGCCTTTTCCGTGAATTTGGTATCGTGGTGGCAGGTGCCGTATTGATCTCGGCCTTTGTGTCCCTTACGCTGACACCTGTACTGAACGTAAAACTGACCCGAAAAAATATTCACCAGCATTCCTGGTTTTACCGTAAGACAGAACCCTTTTTCAGAGGGATGGAAAATGGATACGAGCGGTTATTGAAAGGATTTATGCGGATTCGCGGCGCGGCCATCGTTATCATATTAGCCTGTGCCGCCACAATCTTTTTAATAGGCGGACAGCTCCAATCCGAGCTTGCCCCTATGGAGGACCGCAGCCAGTTCAGGCTTCAGTTGACCGCGCCCGAAGGAACTTCCTTTGATGCGATGGACAAATTTGTGGATCGGGTTACAGGGTTTATGCTGGACTCTGTACCGGAAAAAGAAGTGGTTTTAAGTGTTACCTCACCTGGTTTTACCGGATCAGGAAATGCCAACACCGGCTTTGTACGGGTAACGCTGATCGATCCCAGCCTGCGCTCCCGATCACAAGGCGATATAGTAAATATGGTCAACAGGAACCTGCCGCGGTTCAATGAGGGCCGAACCTTTGCGATACAGGAGCAAACTATCTCCGTTAACCGAAGAGGCGGACAACCCGTGGCCTTTGTGATTCAAAATAATAATTTCCAGAAGCTCACGGCCATACTTCCCAAATTCATTGAAGAAGCCAATAAAAGCGATGTATTGCAACAGGTAGATGTGGACCTCAAGTTCAATAAACCTGAGCTCCGCGTACAAATTGACCGGATCAAAGCAGCAGAACTTGGCGTTAGTGTCAATGCCATCTCTGAAACCTTACAGTTAGCTTATTCGAACAGGCGACTGGGATATTTTACAAAGGACGGTAAACAATACCAGGTGATGGGACAGGTTACCCGTGCTGACCGGGATGATCCCAATGACCTTAAAAGCTTGTTCGTTCGAAATAACCGGAGCGAGATGATCAGTCTGGATAACCTGGTGAATGTGGCGGAGTCTAACACCCCTCCTACCATTTATCATTTCAACCGCTATAAATCCGCTACGGTTTCCGCCGGGCTTCAACCGGGGAAAACCATTGGAGATGGGATCGAAGAAATGCAAAATATCGCCGATAAATTATTGGATGAAACCTTTGCTACTTCTTTGTCAGGCTCCTCCCGCGATTTTGCTGAAAGTTCCAGCAATACAAGTTTTGCCTTCCTGCTCGCGCTTGGATTGATCTTTCTGATCCTTGCCGCGCAGTTTGAAAGTTTCATTGACCCATTGATCATCATGTTCACCGTACCCCTGGCGATTGCCGGAGCGGTATTGTCACTCTGGGCCTTTGGCCATACCCTCAATATCTTTTCCCAGATCGGGATGATCATGTTGATCGGATTGGTGACCAAGAACGGTATCCTGATCGTTGAGTTCGCCAATCAGAACCGGATCAAAGGAATGGGGCGTACAGAAGCGGCGGTCTTTGCCGCTACGCAGCGTTTACGTCCCATCCTGATGACCAGCCTTGCCATGTCATTGGGTGCCCTGCCGCTTGCCTTGTCATTGGGAGCAGCGGCCACCAGCCGTATCCCGCTGGGTGTGGTTATCGTGGGCGGTATCCTGTTTTCTCTGATTTTGACCCTCTTTGTGATCCCGGCCATGTATTCTTTCCTGTCAACCAATAAGAAGGTCAGTGAGATTGAAAAACTCACCGCACAACAACAAAAACAACCAACCCCGAATCCTGATCCTGAACCTGCCCATGTATAAAATGAATGGACACACCATGAAAAAGTTTTTTGGAACGATATCCCTCTCCCTGTTTTCACTGATCGCCCTTCAGGCGCAACAACCTTTGTTATCCCTTGAAGAAGCGATCGCGCAGGCCTTGCAGAACAACTATGATATTCGCCTCTCCCGCAATGATTCTGCCGTGGCAGCCCTTGATTATTCCTTTCGCAATGCTGCCTTTATACCCCGTCTCAATGCCAATGCGGGCCAGACCTGGAATAACAATGACCAGAAGCAGGAATTTGCTGATGGAACCAAGCGGGAAAGAAATGGGGTAAAATCAAATACCCTCACGGCTTCCCTCTCCCTGAACTGGACCCTGTTTGACGGGATGAAAATGTTTGTGATCCGGGATAAGGCCGAAGAGTTTGTAAAATTGGGCGAACTCGCGATCAAGAACCAGGTTGTTAATACCGTGGCAATGGTGATCACAAATTACTACAGCATTGTCAGGCAACAACAGCAACTAAAGGCCATCCAGGAGCAGATGTCGCTCAACGAAGAACGGGTGAAACTGGCCCAATATAAACTCGATATTGGCGTGGGCGCCAAACCCGATGTACTCCAAAGCAAAGTGGACCTGAATGCACAGCGATCTGCTATCCTGACCCAGGAGACATTGATCACCCAACTTAAACAGCAACTCAATCAACTCACCGGTTCTACCCGGACAGACTATGCTGTCTCCGATTCCATACCGGTGGATTTTGGGATCGTACTGGGTGATATCCAGCAGAACCTGGAACAATCCAATCCCCTTCTTCAGATCAATAAAAAGAATATAGATATTGCCTATTTGACGCTGAAGGAAAGAAAAGCCGACCGATTTCCCATTCTTGGTTTTAACAGCAACTACAACTTCAACCGGACCGACAACAAGGCCGTGGTCAACCCGTTTCAACCACTCTTCAGCAGAAACAGGGGATTAAACTATGGGCTTACTGCCACCATCCCCATTCTCAATAACTACAACACCAAACGATTGATCAAGCAGGCCGAACTGGACATCGACTATCAGAAACTGGTGTATGAGAATCAACGCTCACTCATAAACCTGAGTGTCATCAATGCCTGGAAGGAATATGAACAACAGAAAAAAGCATTAGACCTGGAAGAAGCCAATATCTTACTCGCCAAAGAGAATGTGGACATTGTATTTCAAACCTACAAATTGGGTGCAGCCACCTTTATTCAATTACGCGAAGCACAAAAGAGCCTGGAAGATGCCTATAACCGCCTGATCGCTGCCAGGTATAACACCAAAGTGGCCGAAACGGAATTGCTCAGGCTGAAGGGAGATTTGGTGCGATAGGGTTACAGATAAAAGCCCGTAAATTTGTCCCTACTAACCGTCAAACATATATGCCCCAATCCTCTACGCCACCCCTTGTCGGCATCATTATGGGATCCGACTCCGACCTTTCCGTCATGCAGGCTGCATCCGATATCCTGAAGGAGTTCAAGATCGCTCATGAGGTAACCGTGGTTTCGGCACACCGCACCCCTTTACGTATGGTGGAGTACGCCCAAAAAGCCAGGGAAAGAGGTTTGAAAGTGATCATTGCCGGAGCTGGAGGCGCTGCACATCTACCAGGCATGGTAGCCTCCATTACACCCTTACCTGTGATCGGGGTTCCCATCAAATCTTCCAACTCAATTGACGGCTGGGATTCAGTACTATCTATTCTTCAAATGCCCAATGGTGTTCCGGTTGCTACGGTAGCACTCAACGCCGCAAAAAACGCAGGCATCCTGGCCGCTGAGATCATTGGCGCTTTTGAGCCTGTAGTGTCTGCAGCAGTTACTTCCTATAAAGAAAAACTGAATAATGAAGTGATTGAGAAAGTGGAGAAACTGAAGAAAGATGGTTGGGAAAATAAATTTGACTAGGGTGCAATGATTATTTCGCCAGGAGAATGGTGAATTCCTGTTCTATAGAAAGAGAATGGGTCAGCAAGTTCTCCAGAAACCCCCTCCCCCATTTGGCATAGTAAGGAATAAAATTGTCGACGCGTTCCTGCAATCCTTCTCCGGGAAATAACCGGTCCTTGATAAAAGATAATTGTCTTTGCTGATCTGCAAATTTTCGTTTCTCTGCACGTAACATTTTCTTCTCGAGCTCCTTCAGCTTTTTAACCGCCTGTACCTTGATTGCTTCAGTGTGGTTAGCCAAGGTGGGGTCGACAGCACCCGCCTGT
>JANRLV010000044.1:0-38637 GCA_033762195.1 Chitinophagaceae bacterium
GTTGGATGATGGATGTTGGATGACAGATGACAGTGAGTAAGATTTAAAGTTAATAATAAAAGGAGAGGGGCTTGAAGAAATTCAAGCCCCTCTCCTTTATTTAATCTCAAACTATAAATTTCTCACTATTGTCATCCAACATCCAACATCCATCATCCAACATCCGTCATCTGTCATCCGACATCTGTCATCAGTCATCCGTCCTCCAACCTCCAATCAATACCCCACCTTCAACTCCACTCTCCTGTTCAGCTTACGACCGGCTTCGGTTTTGTTATCGGCAACAGGTTTATCCTGGCCAAAACCGGCGGCGGTGATACGGGATGCATCGATGCCTTTGCTCACCAACCATGCTTTCACAGCGGTGGCACGGGTTTCGCTCAGGGCCTGGTTACGGGCGGCGTTACCGGTATTGTCGGTATGACCGCTGATATCCAACAGAAGGTCTTTGTTTTCTTTCATGATGGTTACCACTTCGGTCAGTGGCTTGAAGGATTTGCTTTGCAACTTGGCGCTACCGGTAGTGAAATAGATATTCTTGGCGGCAAATTCAAGTTTCTGGATCACTTCCTGGGAAATAGCGGGGCAACCTTGTTGTTCAGCTACACCAGGAACGGTTGGGCATTTATCTTCTTCGTCATTGATGCCATCGCCATCGGTATCGGGCACAGGACAACCTTCATAGCGGGCCACGCCGGGTTTATCTTTACACTTATCTTCTTCATCATTGATACCATCGCGGTCAGTATCTGGTACTGGGCAACCATTGTAGCGGGCGATACCAGGAACTTCGGGGCATTTATCATTGTCATCATTGATACCATCTTTATCTGTATCCGGAACCGGGCAACCATCGTACTTGAGGGTACCGGCCACCGTGGGGCATTTGTCCTTGTCATCCGTAATACCATCTCCATCGGTATCAACAACAGGAGGCGGAGGAGGAGGAATGACCTTGGCTTCTTTGCGTTTGCCGATATTACCGGCTACGCCAAAGCTGTAGAAAAAGCGGTACCGGGAGGTTTCGGTGGTTACCGGCACACGGTACTGTGCAGCGAGGATCACATCTGCTTCTCCAAAGAAATTAAATTTCAGCCCTGTTCCGATCGGAACAAAAGCGCCATAATATTTTTTGTACTTCTGGGCACCGATACCGGCAGAGAGATAGGGCTGAACCCAATAACGGTCGGTGAACATTTTGAATTGAAGGGAGGCGTCGGCTTCTAAAAGAAGACCGGCAGTACTATTACTTGTTGTGCTGGGAAGCGCATCCTCATCGCCGGAAAAAGCAAGTGTTCCTGCGAAATCGACATGGGGTTTCAGGCCTTTAAAATAATGCACCGCAATCCCCGGACTCATGTTGCCCGGTTTCGCCCATTGCTTGTCTCTCAGTACCGAAGCTAAAGAGCTGGAGCGGATACGGCTGGCTGTGGTGTAGTCATTCAAAAAGAAACTGACACCTAATTGGGAAGGCCTTGTATACTCCTCTTGCGCTTGTGTGGTAGGAACCAAGAAATAAAGAGCAATAAGCAGAGCAGTTATTTTCTTCATAATGCTGGCAGTTTAAATTGTAGGGGCAAAAATAACAGGTATGTATTACATCCTAAAATAAAATAATCATTTAAGATTCAGGTATTTTTGGGTTTCTTTTTCCCATAGACTTCCACCTTCACACGGGCCAGCCCCGACCGGATATAACCGAGTTGCTGGGCTGCTGAACGGCTCAGGTCAACGATCCTGGTCATCCGGGGATGTAGCCGGTCATTGGTCTTTACGATCACCGATTTGCCATTTCTCAGGTTGGTTACCTTGATCCAGGTGCCCAGGGGAAGGACATTGCAGGCTGCGGTCATTTTCTTTTGGCTGAATATCTCCCCCGAAGCCGTTTTCCGGCCCTCAAACTTGTCGGCATAATAGCTCGCCGTACCATAATAGAATTTCTTTTTTGCCGGAAGGCTGTCGGTATCCTGTGCCCGGGCCACCGAGGCCCCAATTACCCATAAAAGTATGATCAACAGCGACTTTTGAACTGGCATGCATCAATTCTTTACCGAAATATAATGCTTTTTCAGCAAGGCATCCTCCTGGTAAATATCGTCGTAAAAAGTGAGCCTGCCGTCTTTTGCCTCACAGGTAAAATACCGGATGAAAACAGGTATCCTGTTACGGATGGCAATGGTGTGTTTTTCCTTGTTAATGAGCCACTTAGATAAGGAATCACTGGGCAGGAAATTCCGGTTGTTCTTTTCCACCGCCTGGGTACTGTCGTTCCGTATGATAAAATCGGCGAGTTCCTTCCAGGATTGCACCCTGACACAGCCATGGCTCAGGGCCCGCTCTGCCCGGCTAAAGAAATAGCGTTGGTTGGTATCGTGGAGGTAAACGGAGTATTTGTTATTGAAATTGAATTTTAAAATTCCCAGGGCATTGTCATCGCCCGACCCCTGGACAACTTTGTAAGGTATCCCCTTGCTGTATTTGCTCCAATCCACCGAATAAGGGTCCACTTCCTCCCCATCGCCATTGATAAGCGAATAGCCCTTTTTGGCCAGGTAACCGGGGTCCCTTTTTAGCGCTGGCAGAATCTCCTTGGCAATGATACTGGTTGGAATCGTCCATTGGGGATAGGTGATCATCTGAGAGATCGCGCTTGTCAATACCGGTGTGCGGGTAATGGGTTTTCCTACCACGATCCGGGATTGGAGAATCACCTCATCCTTCTCTATTAGATTTAGCTGGTAAGACGGAATATTTACCCAAAGATATTTTTCCGGCATTTCCGGAGGTAATAGTTTATACCGGTCAAGTGTGATCGCTAATTGAAAGAAGCGGTCCTGGTCGGAACTGTTCAGTCGTTGGGCGGTCTGTGCTCCAATTCGTCCATCATCCGTCAATCCATTTTCTTTTTGATAGGTTTTGAGCGCCGTGATCATCAGGGCGCGATCCGGTACCAAGAGTGAATCGGGGATCAACCCTTCTTCCTGCAGACGTTTGAATAATTTTTCCCGGTATAGCGCTGAGTCCTTTACAGGGAATGGCACTTTGGTCCATTCCTTATCAAAACGGGCTGAAGCCAGGAATGCCGGAATGGCTTCCTTGATCAGCCTATACCCTGTATGCCGGGGCTCCAGTTGGGATACAATGGTGGATAGATCCTTTCCCCTAAGCAGGAAATCAAACTGGTCGGTCAGGATCGATTCGGATAAAGCAGAATCAATCCTTCCTGTAACACTGTCCGACGGCAACCTGCCGATCTTGATATCATGTAATATTTGGGCAAAGGCATCAGTGAGCAAAATATCCGTCTCCCCCCATGTCACAGCATCTAATTTTCCGCCCAGGGTTCCAATTCTCCTGCGCAGGGAATCCAATAGGGAATAATGGTAGTTCTCCGGAAATAGGCCATAATTCCTTCCATGGCGAATAAAGGCGATCAGGCTATCCCCCACAGGGAATAAACTATCCTTCTCGCTCCACTGGGTTGTAAAGCCCCTCCGCTCGTAGATCGCCTTGACGAGTTGGGGTTGACCCAGCCAAAAAGACCCGTTAACCTTTCCACTGTCGGAAAGTGCTTTGTCAACGTAATCAGATATGAGTGCCCCCGCCGTAGCATCAATCTCATCGGCTGTTTCCACTTTCTCCTCCTTTGGAAGTGTAGCATTGTTGCAGGAGAGCAGAAAAACTCCCCCAAAAATGCACAACCAACCAAAGGCGCCATATATAAAGTATCTGTATCTTGTTTGAACAATCATGGTTGCAGTAAAAATAGAATATGTTAGTCAAATACAGGCGAACCCTTTTCCTTTTGTATGCACTTCTTTTTGGGGTGTTGATCGCAGATACTACCTGGGCGCAGAAACCTGCCTTTCCTGTTTTAAAAAAGACGAAGCTATACCATAAACAGGTTGCAAAGGACTCGTTGTTGAAATTGGTGGAATTGAAAGCCACCATTCCTGAAATCGTATATGACCTGCGCTATGCCACCACCAATAATTTTACCGGCACCCTGCTCTACCCTTCCGGAGAAAGCACTTATTTACGGTTGCTCCCGGCCAGGGAATTGGCCGCAATTCAATCGGAGTTAAAAGAGGAGGGACTGGGGTTGAAGATCTTTGATGCTTACAGACCCTATTCCGTCACTGTAAAAATGTGGGATCTGATAAAGGATGAACGATATGTAGCGAATCCGGCCAAAGGAAGTGGGCATAACCGGGGACTGGCCGTTGACCTCACCTTGATTCACCTGGCCACCGGCCAGGAACTTGACATGGGAACCGCCTTTGATAATTTCACGGATACGGCGCATCATGTTTTCCGGTCTCTGCCGGATGCAACACTAAAGAACAGGGAGAAACTAAAGACGATCATGGAAAAACACGGCTTTACCGCTCTGCCCACCGAATGGTGGCATTATTACTGGACCAATGACGGGAGGTATGGCGTGATGGATCTAGAGTTCCGGAATTTAAGAAAATGAGCATTGGGGAGTTTGACGCTTCATTCCCAAATTATCCAGTTATCAATTTAAAATCTACCAGAACCAAAGCGGTTACGGCCTCTACGATAACCGGAGCGCGTAAGGCCACACAAAGATCGTGGCGGCCTTTTACAGAAAAGTTCTCTACCTGATCTGTATCCCAATTCAAACTTTGCTGTTCCTTGGGTGTAGACGCAGTGGGTTTGATCGCAAGTCGGAATACCAGGTCATTTCCATTGCTTATACCACCAACAACTCCACCGGCATGATTGGTACGGGTACGACCCGTTTTATCTTCAATCGCATCATTGTGCTCACTGCCAAACATGGTGGCGGCCTTGAAGCCGGCACCAAACTCCACTCCTTTTACGGCAGGAATGGAAAAAAGCATATGCGCCAGTACCGACTCTACGGAATCGAAATATGGTTCACCCAGCCCAACCGGCATACCGGTCACCCGGCATTCGATGATCCCTCCCACTGAATCTTTGGCATCAATGGCTTTTTGGAGTCCTTTCTCTGTATCGGTCTCCCCCCCTATTTCGCTGACCCGCGCACTTATATTGATCGTTGGCAGGAGTTTCTTTGCAATGGCTCCAGCCGCTACAAGGCCGGTGGTAAGCCGGGCACTGAAATGCCCGCCTCCGCGATAATCTTCAAACCCATGAAATTTTTGATGGGCGACCCAATCAGCGTGTCCCGGTCGTGGTATGCTTCTTTGTTTCTGATAATCTTCGCTCCGGATATTCTTATTGTCAAAAAGTATGGTGATCGGGAATCCTGTTGTCTTTCCTTCAAACACGCCGCTCATGATCTTTGGAAAATCATCCTCCTTTCGCGGGGTTGTTCCTTTTTGTTGGCCTCCTTTTCTGCGTTCAAGATCCGGCAACATATCCTCGGGGGCCAGTGCCAGGCCTGGCGGGCAACCATCAATCGTTATGCCCACACACTCACCGTGTGATTCTCCAAATATCTGTACCCGAAACAGGCGGCCAAATGAGTTCATCGTGTTGAATTAGGATGAATAGATATTCAGGGGTTGTACGTAAAAGGATTTGTCACCTCTAAATTTGCCCCTAATGATTGTAAATGTCGATAAAAATCGGGATAGGATTTATTTATCGCTCCGGCAGCTTCAATTTTGGTTTCCCCTTTTGCCCTCAATCCGGCTACTGCACAGGCCATGGCAATGCGATGGTCATGATGCGAATGAACCGTTGACCCCATCAGCGCGCCACCGCCTTTGATGACCATGGTTTGGTTATCATATTCCACAGGTATCCCCATTTTACCAAATTCTTCCTTCAAAGCCAGCGCTCTGTTACTTTCTTTATGCGTTAGCCGGTGAACCCCATGAATCCGGCTGTCTCCTTCAGCATAGGCAGCCAGGGCCACCATGGGAGGGAACAGGTCGGGGCAGTCGGTGGCATCAAATTCAAAAGCGGTAAGGGCCGATGGGGCAATGCTTATTCCCTTGCCATCCGATACCAACTGAGCATTGGCTTTTTGCAACACATGATAGATGGCTTTGTCGGCCTGGGTGCTGTCAAGTGAAAGTCCTTCCACCAATACAGGCCCGGCTATTGCCCCTGCTACCAATAAAAAAGCTGCACCACTCCAATCGCCTTCTACAAAATAGTGAATGGTGCCTGGCGCCTGGTGACCCGGTTTGGGAAAAAAAGTAAACCGGCGATACTGATCATTCTCTGGTAAACGCATGCCAAACTGTTTCATGACAGCGAGAGTGAGATCAATATAGGGTTTACTCTTCAGGTCATCTACCGTGATCGTCACTTGCTCCTGTGCCGAAACAGAATAGGCCATTAGCAAGCCCGTTAAAAATTGAGAGCTTAAAGAACCATCGATCCGGATATCCTTTGGTTGCAAGGGACCTTGTATCAATAACGGCAACTTTCCATCATTTGATTCAACAAACACATCCAGCAAGGGAAGTACTTCATCAAAAAAATCCATGGGTCTTGTCAACAAACTTCCTGAACCGGTAATTCTTACAGGTCTGTCAAACAAGGAAACGATCGGGGTGAACATACGGATGCTGAGCCCCGACTCACCACAATCGATAGTGGCAGAACCTGGATCCGGGTTTTGGAGGTTATTTAGTCCGTGTATTTCGAGATAGTGCCCTTTATGTTCCACTTTTGCGCCGAGGCGTTGTATGATTCCCATGGCGGCGAGGTCATCATTGCTATTACCTGGATTGGCTAAAAGAGTAATACCCGGGTGAAGAAGGGCAGCCGCACATGCTCTTTGCATGGAACTTTTTGATGCATTGGCGGTCACGGTACCGGATAAACGGGATGGTTGAATAATCACTTTCATGCTGGATAGGTTTATAACTGGCTCCGAAGGTAATCCAACGGTAGCGAATGAACGACGCCTTTTCCTATCTTTTCCAGCAAAACATAATTCATTTCCTTTCTTGCCCTTTTCTTATCCATTTTTAACACCGCAAAAACCTTATCACGGTCATAGCTGATCGAGATAGGTAATTGATAATTGTCAATTAATTTCTTTACGCGCTCTGTATGACGGAAACCGGTGATCTTTTCGGACATACGGCTCGCAAATACCATTCCGATAGCCACCGCCTGTCCATGCGTAAGGTTGTATTGGTTTTCCAGGGCATGGCCAAGGGTATGACCAAAGTTCAATAACCTTCTTTCGTTTTTTTCGAATTCATCTGCCTGCACCACTTTGGTCTTTAAAAGAGTGTTTCGTTTGATCAGATCAGCCAGGGCTTTTTTATTTCGTTGAAAAAACGGGATCGGGTGTGCTTCCAATTCACGAAACATTGCGGCATCACGGATACAGGCATGTTTGATGATCTCGGCAAATCCATTGACCCACTCGCTTTCAGGCAGGCTTGCTAACAGGCGATGGTCATGGAGCAGGAAAGCAGGTTGGCGTATGGTACCCACAATATTCTTATAGACGTCTACATCTACGCCATTCTTACCACCGATGGATGCATCTACCAGGGCGAGTATCGTGGTGGGTACAAAACCAAACCGAATCCCTCGCATATAAACGGAGGCAAGGTACCCGGTTAGATCGGTCACCACCCCTCCTCCCACTCCAACCAGGGTAGTATTCCGGTCGGCTTCCAACCCGATCATTTGGTGTACAATATCATCCACGGTGGCTTGTGTCTTGTATTTCTCACCGGGTTTTAACACAATGGTCTTCCAGGAACTGAACTTTTGCGGATGGGCGTTTACAAGATGCTCATCGGTGACCAGAATGGTCGACTTCTTGTCCGTGATCCGGGAAAGGGAGTTCAGGTTACTATCAAAAAAATAGTCTACCTGTGCTTGTCCAATTTTGACCTTCTTGTGCTTCATTTTATTCAACTGTTCATGATCCTGTTCTGGTGGTTGATACTTTCCATATGGACCGCATCAAAATACCGGGTGATGAATTCATTACTCAGGCCAATCTTCTCGCCTTGTTTAAAGGCACGCTCCAATATTTCATTCCAGCGATTGGTTTGAAGGATCGTGATGGCATTGTTCTTTTTATACTCCCCGATCTTTTCCGCGATCTTCATCCGTTGGCTCAGTATCTGCATCAACTCGTCATCGAGATGGTTGATCTGTTGCCGCAATTTCTCCAGAGCCGCATGAAACTCTTCCGAGTTCACATCTTCCTTTCTCCAAATAATGCTGTCCAGCATTTCGGCCAGTTGTTCAGGTGTCACCTGTTGTTTGGCATCACTCCAGGCATTGTCCGGGTCAATATGACTTTCAATCATCAATCCATCAAAGTCGAGGTTGACTGCTTTTTGTGCTGTTTCCAGCAGGATATCCCGACGTCCACAGATATGCGAAGGATCATTGATGATCAATAATTCAGGGTTTCTCCTTTTCATTTCTATCGCGAGATGCCACATAGGGGCATTCCGGTATTCGGTATTTCCGTAGGAGGAAAAACCCCGATGGATCAAACCCACTTGTTTGACACCGGCACGGGCCACCCTTTCCACGGCACCACTCCATAATTCAAGATCGGGATTGATGGGATTTTTGATCAGCACAGGTATATCAACACCTCTAAGCGCATCCGCCACTTCCTGTACACTAAATGGATTCACGGTCGTACGTGCACCGATCCAAAGCATATCCACATCAAAGGTTAATGCATCCTGTACCTGTTTACCGGTTGCTACCTCGACGGTGGTAGGCAATCCGGTTATTTTTTTGGCCTGCTGCAGCCAGGGTAACCCTTTGGCCCCGATCCCTTCAAACATACCAGGTTTGGTACGGGGTTTCCAAATCCCGGCTCTGAGCATGTCTACCTTACCGGTGGCAGCCAGCCGTTGTGCTGTGGCCAAAACCTGCTCTTCCGTTTCAGCGCTGCAAGGTCCGGAAATGATCAAAGGCTGCTTGGACCAGGCGGATTGTAATTTGTCTTTCATGGTTTGAGTTGCTTGCATGGTATAAATTTAGTGAATTGTGAGGCGAGAACGTGAGACGTGAGATGTGAGACGTGAGGTGTGAGATGTGAGTGGTAACTCACGACTGACGACTCACGTCTCACGATTCTCAAATCACTGCTCATTTAATAATTCTTTTAATTTTATTCGCGTTTTCAATCAGTTCTGTTAAATATTCATAATTCTCTTTTTCCAAACAGGCTTTGAATTTGCGGAGCTGAGAAATATGTTCATTCAAAACATCAAGTACGTTCTCCCGATTTTGCATCAGGATCGGCACCCACATGGCCGGATTACTTTTAGCCAGCCGCACTGTGCTTTCAAAACCTCCTGAGGCCAATTCAAAAATGGCGTCCTCTTCCCTTTCCTTTTCCAATACGGTATTGGCCAATGCAAAAGAGGTGATATGGGATATATGACTGATATAGGCTGTATGCAGGTCATGATCCCCGGCATTCATACTGAGTAACCGCATACCCATTTTCTTATAGGCCCCTTTTACCCAGTCAAGCGCATCGGTATCACATTCTCCGGCATTACAGATAACCACGGCCTTGTTTTCAAAGGCTCCTTTGACAGCGGCAGCCGGACCGCTGTATTCGGTACCCCACATTGGGTGGGTGGATACAAACCGTCCTCGTTTAGGATGGTCCTTAACCGCCTCATGCAGTTGCGCTTTGGCCGACCCCACATCCATCACGATCTGCCTGTCCACCAGATCCAGTATACGTGGCAACAAGCTACTCATCAGGTCAACCGGTACTGCCAGTACAATGAGATCACTTTGTGCAATGGCCTGTTCCAATTCTACGATCTCGTCAACCAACCCCAGGTCCACCGCCTTTTTCGCGTGCTCCGGATTGGCCTCTACACCCACGATACCACCAGCCAACCCCTTTTCATTGAGTTGAAGCGCCAGTGATCCGCCGATCAAACCCACTCCTACTATCGCCACTCTTTTCCTTTCCATATCCACTTTATTGTCTTGATTTTTTAATTCGTTCAATGGATTCCAGGATCTTTTCTTCCGACGCACAAAGGCTTACCCGGATAAACCCGTTTCCGACCGATCCAAATATGCCCCCTGGTGTGATGAAAACATTCGCCTGGTGAAGCACTTCATCACTTAAGGCAAAACCATCCGCATAATTGTCAGGAGCCGCAGCCCATACAAACATGCCTGCCTGTCCCTTTTCATACCGGCAATTCAGCAGATCTAGCAGATCAAACACTTTATCACGACGGGCTTTATAAACGGCATTTACCTTATCATACCAATCCTGTTCCAATTTCAAAGCCCTGGCCGCTGCTAATTGAACCGGAAGAAACATCCCACTGTCCATATTGCTTTTGAATCGCAATACTTCTTCAATCCGTTTTTTATCGGCACACAACATACCTACCCGCCAGCCGGCCATGTTCTGGCTTTTACTCAGGGAATTCAACTCCAATACATACTCTCTGGCCCCTTCCACACTCAACAGACTCATGGGATGGTCGTTGAGAATAAAACTATATGGGTTATCATGTACGATCAGAATATCCTGTTGACGGGCAAAGGCGATCAGGTCTTTAAAGAATACCGCATCAGGAACCTTACCCGTTGGCATATGCGGGTAATTCACAAACAACAACTTTATCGCATGTCCCTGCTCGCGATGTGTATCAACCAATCTCGTCAATTCATCAAAATCCGGATGCCAATCTGTTTCCGGATGTAATGAATAGGAGATCGGCTCACCTCCCGCCAGTTTAACCGCTGCCTTATAGGTTGGGTAACCCGGGTTGGGGATCAGGGCACCATCCTTTTCATCGAGGTAGGTCATGCAAATATGCATGATCCCTTCCTTGCTTCCGATCAGCGGTAATATTTCATTGTCGGGATCCAATGACACACCGTACCAACGCGCATACCAATCGCTCATGGCCTGGCGCAATACCGGAGAACCCTTGTAAGATTGATAAGCGTGTACATGGTCTTTATCACTTTCTTCTTTCAATACCCGAATCACATCCGGGTGTGGGGGAAGATCGGGGCTGCCGATACCCAGGTTGATCACCTGCTTACCTGCTTTGTTCATGGTATCGATCTCCCGCAGTTTTTGCGAGAAATAATATTCCCCTATTCCTTCCAGCCGTTGACTCGTTTTCATGATTGGTTCATTTACCATTTTTATAAACGCCATATACATTCAACTCCACTGTCAGTGGTTTGATGGCTTCGATCACCCGCTGAAATTTATCCAGCGAATCAAATTCCATATCCGCGTGAAAATTATATTTCCAATCACTCCCCGGAATCGGAAAGCTTTGCAATTTGCTGAGGTTAATATCCCCTTCCGCTATCCTTGTCAACACACGGGCCAGGCTTCCCTTGGAATGGTCGGTGGTGAAATTCACCGATGCTTTGTTGGGATCAGGCGTCTGCATGGCCATATCCTCCCGTTGCAGGATCAAAAAGCGGGTATAATTATTTTTTACGGTATGGATATTGGGGACCGCAATCTCCATCTCAAATAATTCAGCTGCCAGTTTACCCGCTATCGCGGCAGCATGTTTGCTCCGGCGTTGATGAATATGTTTGGCGCTTAATGCAGTATCCTCTGTCTCCACCACTTTCAGGTGCGGATGCTTTTCCAAAAAATCAATACACTGCAGGATGGCCATAGGATGAGAATGCACCTCTTTCAGGTCTTCCACCTTAACACCCGGGTTCACCAGCAGGTGTTGTTTGATATGGAGATACACTTCCCCGACAACACGCAGATTACTTTTTTGCAACAGGTTATAATTCGGCAGGATGCTACCCGCAATAGAATTCTCAATCGCCATTACTCCACCACGACTTTCTCTTTTGTTCGCCGCCAAACGAACCACTTCCCGAAAAGTGGAGCAGGTGATCACTTCCACTTCCCGACCAAAAAATTGTTGTGCAGCCACCTGATGAAAACTGCCTTCGTACCCTTGTATGGAAACCCGATTGTTCATAGTCATTTTATTGAGCCCTATATACAAAAAAAATCCCCCGGATCACCGGAGGACTCTTATGTTGATTTTGGTTTTGCGTTATCCATTTACTTTCAACAAAAGCACCTCCGGCTTCCTTCCGTAAAAGAAGAAATAGTAACCAAAATAAAACCAGAAGTAGGCTCTTGTGCTTGTCATGATGAAACAAATATAAGGATTGCTTTTAAATACAGGTCATCCCTGCCTTGATTTTTTTCTGGGGTTAACAGAATCTGCTTCATTCATCCGAATTCGTCGTCCGCGATAATTCTTACCATCCATCGAACGGATCATGATTTTTGCCGATGGTTCTTCGATCTCGATCCAACTGTTCATCTCCTTCATATCTATTCTCCCCAATACATCTTTCTTCAGATCGCTGATATCAAGAATGAACTGCAGGAAACTCGCTTTATAAAATCCATCTTTCGTACCCAGGTTAACAAACAGTCGTTTATAATTTCCATCTCCTCTTGCACGTCCTTTTACGGCTGTACCTGCTGTCGTTCGTTCGCCCCGCTTGTCATCCCGTATGTTCAGGTCAGGTGCATTTTCATAGTACCGGAGAAAACGGTCAAACTCTTTTGCCGCCACACGCTGCAATATCTCTTCCTTACTCACGGCGGCGAATTTTTCCATTAATACCGGCAAATAGGTTTCATACTCTCCGTGACTGATATCCGTC
Source organism: Chitinophagaceae bacterium (assembly GCA_033762195.1). Taxonomy (GTDB): domain Bacteria; phylum Bacteroidota; class Bacteroidia; order Chitinophagales; family Chitinophagaceae; genus SpSt-398. The sequence continues at coordinate 12,622 of JANRLV010000044.1, forward strand.
TGGAGCATATTATCGATAAAATGGAAGAACTGTTTCCGGCAAACATCTTTTCCGGCCGGTATATCCATTTTATGAAACCGGTTATTGATCATTTTTTCGATCTGGCGAAGGCGATATACTTCTTTGGGGGTGACCAGGGAAATGGATACACCACTTTGTCCGGCACGACCCGTACGACCACTCCGGTGGGTGTAAACTTCGGGGTCATCGGGTAGTTCATAATTGATGACATGGGTGATACCTTTTACATCAATTCCTCTGGCCGCCACATCAGTGGCCACCAATAACTGAAGGCTCTTTTCACGGAACCGGCCCATTACCTTATCCCGTTGCCCTTGTGTCAGGTCACCATGCAAGGCTTCGATATCATATCCTTCCCGGATCATTGTCTCGGTAATATCCTGTGCATCGGCCTTGGTACGGGTAAACACAATGCCATACATGCCCGGGTTGAAGTCAATGATCCGCTTGAGTGTTTCATAACGGTTCACATGGGCAGTGGAATAATATTGGTGGTCGATATTCACATTGGCCGTATTCATTTTGCCAATGGTTATTTCGAACGGCTTGTCCATGTACCTTTTGCTCACCTGTTTGACCTCGTTGGGCATGGTGGCGCTGAACAACCAGATGCTTTGGCGGTTGGGTGAGTTCTGGAGAATGAACTCGATGTCCTCCCGAAAGCCCATGTTCAGCATTTCATCGGCCTCATCCAGTACCACATAGTGGATCTTATCGAGGTGGATGGCCTTCCGTTCGATCAGGTCGATCAGGCGGCCTGGAGTTGCCACAACAACATGGGTTCCTCTTTTCAGTTCCCGTATCTGCTCACTGATGGAGGTACCCCCGTAGACGGAGGTCACCTGCAATTTTCTTTTCTTGGATTGGAATTTTTCCAGGTCATTGCTGATCTGGAGACAGAGTTCGCGGGTGGGGCAAACGATCAGGGCCTGGGGGAAACGGTCCTCCGACCGAACCAGTTGCAATAAGGGCAAGCCAAAGGCTGCCGTCTTACCGGTACCTGTCTGGGCCAAACCGACAAAATCTTTGGTACCCTGTAACAGTACAGGGATGGCCTTTTCCTGAATGGGGGTGGGTGTGGTAAATCCGAGTGAACTAATGGAGTTAAGCAGTCCCTCCTCGATTCCTAGCGCTTCAAATGTGATCACAGAATTGTTTTAGTTTGATATAAAGTGCAAAAGTAACAACAAAAAAGCCACCCTGAATGGATGGCCTCATTGCGGTTGCTTGCCTATATAATTACTTGGCAGCAGCAGTAGTGTCAACTTTAGCAGTTGTGTCAACTACTGGAGCAGTTGTATCTACTTTAGGAGCAGTTGTGTCAACTGTAGGGGTAGTTGTGTCAGTAGCAGGTTTGTCTGCTTCTGCAGAGTTGTTACAAGCTACGAATCCAGCAACAGCGATGATGGCTAACAGCTTTTTCATGCGATTTGTGTTTTTGTTTAATTTATAAATTAAATGATAACCTTTATACTGGAACTGAAGAAAGGTAACCCGGGATTTTAAAAAATTTTTTTCACGGCTTTTGGGTTACTATTTTTATCCAATCGTATTAAATTAAACAGCGTGCATCCTGACCAAAAGGACAAAGAATTACTTAAAGGACTGGCTATCAACGATAAAAAGGCAGTTGAAAGCATCTACCGGGAGAATTATAATACCATTCAGACCCTGGTGATCATTAATAATGGGAATTCGGATGACGCCAAAGATCTTTTTCAGGAAGCCATGATCGTGTTGTATGAGAAGGCCAAAACCGGTCAGTTTGAATTGAACTGCCAGTTGAAAACCTACCTGTACTCCGTATGCAGAAGATTGTGGCTCAAACGATTACAACAGGTTAACCGGTATTCGGGCGAATTGGACAATGTGAATGAGGTAGTACCCGTGGAAGAGGACCTGGAGGAGCATGAACGGAGGAATGAGGAGTTCCGGTTGATGGAAAAGGCCATTGCCAACCTGGGCGAACCCTGCAAAAGCCTGATCGAGGCTTTTTACATCCAAAAAAGGAATATGCAGGAGATTGCCTCCTCTTTTGGATATACCAATGCCGACAATGCGAAGAACCAGAAGTACAAGTGCCTGATGCGATTAAAGAAAATATTCTTTTCACAATATAAAAATGGGAACGGAAATGGATGAAGTAAAGATGATTGAGGCCGTGGAGCGATACATCCGGGGAGAAATGAAACCCGATGAGCGGGTCTATTTTGAACAATTGAGAAAAGACAATCCCGAAGTGGACCAGATGGTCGTAGCCCATACCCTCTTTTTACATGAAGTCAATGAACTTGCAGAGCGTAAAGAGTTCAAATCTACCCTTCAAGACGTACATACCGACCTTTCCATGCGGAATGTGATCCATTCCACCACACCGGCAGGTCGTTCCAAAGTAGTTTACCTCTGGAACCGCTATAAGCGGGTTGTAGCCGTTGCAGCCTCCATTGCGGGAGTTACTGCCCTGACCTTCTCTGCCCTTGTCTGGGTTATTTCCCCCAAACAGGATAGCGAACGTCTTCAGGCCCTGGATCGTAAGATCAACCAGGTATCCCGTGACAACAATGCCCAGAAAGTCGAGATCAATAAGATCAAAAGCAAGATCGATCCCGCCTCCTTTACTTCAGGTGGCACAGGCTTCCTGGTCGACGGCAAAGGATATCTGGTCACTAACAAACACGTGGTGCACAATGCCCGCAATATTGTGGTGCAGAATACCAAAGGCCAGTTATTTAAAGCCATTCTGGTTTATAATGACCCCTCGAAAGACATTGCGATCCTGAAGATCGAAGATGAAGGCTTTAAAGGGTATAATTCAATCCCTTTTAACTTTAAAAAATCTTCAACCGATCTTGCCGAACCGATCTATACCATGGGTTTTCCGCGTGACCAGATCGTATATGGTGAAGGTTATCTGAGTTCCAAAACAGGATACCAGGGTGATACCCTCTCCTGTCAGATCGCCATTGCAGCTAACCCAGGTAACAGCGGTAGCCCGGTTTTAAATAAGAATGGTGAAGTGATCGGATTGTTGAGTACCCGTCAAACAGCCGCGGAAGGTGTGGTATTTGCCATTCACTCCAAGTATATCGGAAAAGCCATTGAGGAATTGAAGAAATCGGATACCACTCATCAGGGATTGAAACTCCCTACCGGGTCAATGAAAGGCCTTGACCGCACCGAGCAGGTGAGAAAGATCGAAGACTTTATCTTCATGGTGAAGATCAACTAAGATATTCCCTTTGAATCATATAGCGTCTGCCCTTCGTGGTGCAGGCGCTTTTTTTTAGGCCCAAAGATTGTCGGGGTATTCGCCTTTGGCGATCAGGGCATCCAGGCTTTTCTTCACCTCTGGGGCATCCTCCTTGTAGGTGACCCCAAACCATTGTGCGCTGGTAGGAATTACTTTGATCACACCTACTTTGTCATTGATGAATTTATCGGCCACGATGGGGATAAAGAACTCGGCCTTCATATTGAGTACATTGGCATCAAGGAATTCCTTGAATAATTTTTCTGAGTACGGAAATATTGAAGGTGTAAAACACCAGAAATTCATGGAGACCGAAGTCTGAAGCGGCAATTCATGTGGTTGCTGATCATCCTCGCAAATGATCTTTCCTTCTTTCAATGACACATTCAACCGTTCGGCAATGGCGGTCAGGTTTCCTTTTTCATCCACCTGGCAAACCCCGCGGTTCACGGTACCATTGTCGGAAAGTGTTTTCAATAATTCATATCCTATGATGGAGTACGTTGAGGCATTGCTTTCATTCATCAGGAATTCGTAGGCCTTGACAAAACCATCTCTGCCATAGAAATCATCGGCATTGATTACGGCAAAGGGTTCGTTTACGGCATCTTTGGCACACATCACCGCGTGGGCCGTTCCCCAGGGTTTGGTGCGCTCCATGGGTATCTCACAATGTTCGGTAAACCGACCAAGGTGTTGGAAAACATAGGCCAATTCCACCTTGCCTTTCCAACGTGGCTCCACAATGGCTTTGAAATTTTCTGCAAATTCTTCCCGGATGATAAATACCACCTTTCCAAATCCCGCCTTGATGGCATCATAGATGGAATAGTCCATGATGGTCTCCCCGGAGGGGCCAAATCCTTCGATCTGTTTCATACTTCCGTAACGGGAGGCCATTCCGGCGGCCAGGATGACTAAGGCAGGTTTCATGTGGTTTCTAATTAGTGCCGCGAAATTAAATAAATTCGCCCCTTCATGCCATGATTTTTTCATTATCAACACCCGACCATATCCAACCTGAAAAGGTGACCCATCCCCTGCTGGAGGAAAAACAAGTGCGCATGGAGGTTTTGCGGCTGGACCGGATCCATCCGCTTGTATCCGGAAATAAATGGTTCAAACTCCGGTATTATGCCGAAAAGGCCCGGCATACATCACAAAAAATGATCGTCACTTTTGGCGGCGCCTGGTCAAATCATATCCACGCCACAGCAGCCTTTTGCCGTGAAAATGGATTACAGGCTATCGGTTTGATCCGGGGTGAGCGACCATCTACACTTTCCTCCACACTGCAAGACGCTCTCGATATGGGGATGGAACTTCAATTTCTTTCCCGGGAGGTCTATCGGAGTAAACAGCTACCACCCGATATCGAATTACTTATCCGGCAAAATGACGCGGTCCTGGTACCTGAAGGTGGATTTGGAATGGAAGGCAGGCAAGGCGCAGCTACCATACCCGGGCTGCGATCATCGCCACCTGTCGGGGATATATTCTGTGCCGTAGGTACAGGTACAACGATGGCAGGTTTAATTCACACCGCCGCTGAGACATCCACGATTCATGGTATTGTGGTGTTGAAAGGATATGCCTCGATGGAGAGGGAAATACTTTCTCTTTTGCCCGACCGGGCAGACATGGGGCCACACCTCCTGCATTACAATGACCACCTGGGTGGCTACGCGCGCTGGAATGATGAACTCATCCGTTTCATGAATGATTGGTATCAAATTACAGGTATACCCACTGATATCATTTACACCGGTAAATTATTCTACGCCGTGATGAAGCGTGTGAAGGAAAATCACTTTCCACCCGGACGTAAAATCCTCGTGATACACAGCGGAGGATTACAGGGTAATCGTTCCCTGGAAAAGGGAACGTTAATATTTTAGGGATTCTTATGGGCTTTATTATCTTTGTCGCTACCGGCATGAAAAGAAAAAATCCTGAAACCACATTCCCTTTATCCCGTCTGCCCTTTCTGGTATTGACCTTACTTGTGATAACCCTGAACCTGTCAGCACAGGTTAAAGATTCCCTTCCCCAATTTAAAGTGACCAACTTTGGCCCCCAACGTACATTGATCAACTGGGTCAATGGTTACCCCTCTGTCAAGCAGATCAGTATACAACGTTCAAATGACAGCTTACGCAATTTTACCACAATCCTGACCGTACCCGATCCCCTGAACCGCGAAAATGGTTACCTGGATACAAAAGCGCCAAAAGACAATATGTTCTACCGCCTTTTCATCGTGATCGATGGGGCCAATTTTGTTTTCTCAAAAAGCCAGCGGCCATTTTTTGATACAACCAGACCTGTCTCTCCGGCAGTGTCCCAAACGGAATCACCCAAACTCGTCATCCCGCCTACCGAAAAAGCACCTGATTCGGTGATTGTGATGGTCCTTGATACATTGACCGACCAATATATTCCCAAGAAAATTAAGAATGATAAAGCCCTTGTATTGGCCGACTCGATCAATAAATTACAAGCGCCCGGGTTAAAATCGAATAACAAACCCAATGTGTTTGTCCCTTCCATGCGACTTTATACCAATGCGGAAGGTTACTTACGAATCAGCCTCGAAGATTTTGACAAAAAGAAGTACTGCATTAAATTCTACGAGGACAACGATAATTTTCTGTTTGAGATCAAAGAAGTGAAGCGCCCCTACCTGGTCCTGGATAAGACCAATTTCTTTCACGCCGGATGGTTCAAATTTGAGTTGTTTGAAAACGGGAAGATCCTGGAGAAACACCGGTTTTTTATTTCAAAATAAGGTAAAAGGAAAAAGCAGTTAGTTATTAGCTTTTCGTTACCTGAAGTGGGAATATGGCTTCAAAAGACTGACGAAGTCTTTCCTGCACCTCTTGCATATCCACTTTTCTTCCCAATTCTTTCTCCATGGAAGTAACCTGTTTATTCTGGATACCACAGGGAATGATAAAATTGAAATAGTTCAGATCGGTATTCACATTGAGTGCAAAACCGTGCATGGTTATCCAGCGGCTACACCTTACTCCCATGGCACATATTTTTCTTTCTCTGCCGGGGATTCCCGGGTCGAGCCAGACACCTGTTTCCCCTTTGGAACGTTCCCCTTTCAATCCATAAAAGGCCAGTGTGTGGATGATGACCTCTTCGAGCTCGCGGAGGTACCGGCCGATATCGGTATAGATCCGTTCGAGGTCAAAAATGGGATAACCAACGATCTGTTGTGGACCGTGAAAGGTGATATCTCCGCCCCGGTTGGTTTTGAAAAAATCGATCCCCCTTCTGGCCAATTCAGCTTCGTTAAGGAGTACATGCTCGATCTTTCCGCTCTTTCCGAGGGTATAAACAGGGGGATGTTCAACAAACAGAAGGTAGTGTTCAGTGGGTTTACCCTCCGATTTAGCCTGGACATTGGCTTTTAACAACGATTCCTGGTAATCCCAGGCTTCCTTGTAAGGCATTTGTCCCAGGTCACGAAAGGTCACATCCTGTCTTTCCATGCGGTGGCAAAGTTAGCTTACTTTTGCCTAAATTTTTTTCATGGCTGAGGAGTTGGATAAGGAGCCGGGACAATATGGCAATGATGACCTGTATGAGCGTTTTGTCTTTCGAACCGACAAAGGGCAGGAGCCGCTGCGTATTGATAAATACCTGATGAACCGGATTGAAGGGGCTACCCGTAATAAATTACAACAGGCCCTGAATGCCGGATTGGTGACGGTCAATGGAAAGGAGGTAAAACCCAATTTCAAGGTCAAAGGCCTGGATGAGATCATTGTGTATTCGGATACCTCCGCAGCGGATACAGAGGTGGTACCGGAACCCATGGACCTTAATATTGCTTTTGAAGATGAGCACCTGATGATGATCAACAAGCCCGCCGGTATGGTGGTACATCCTGGCAGTGGTAATTATACCGGAACCCTCTTAAATGGAGTGGCCTGGTACCTGAAGCAAAAAGATCCCGGCGTAACGGAAGATTCTTTGCCCCGGTTTGGGTTGGTTCACCGGATCGATAAAAATACATCGGGTTTGCTGGTATTGGCCAAGACACAGGTAGCGATGAGCAAACTGGCCAAACAGTTTTACGACCATACAGTCAAGCGCCAATACGTGGCACTTGTTTGGGGCGATTTGAAAGAAGACAGTGGTACGATCATCGCTCATGTGGGTCGTCATCAACGATTTCGAAAATTATTTGAGGCCTACCCGGAGGGAGAGCATGGAAAAGAGGCCATCACCCACTATCAGGTGCTGGAACGATTTGGGTACACGACCCTCGTGCGTTGTATTTTGGAAACAGGACGTACCCACCAGATCAGGGTTCATATGAAATACCTGGGTCATCCGCTTTTCAATGATGATACCTATGGTGGTGATAAGATCGTGAAAGGGACTGTTTATGCCCGGTACCGCCAGTTTGTGGAGAATTGCTTTGCCCTCTGTCCCCGTCATGCCCTGCACGCGCGTACCCTCGGATTTGTCCATCCCGTTTCGGGAAAGGAACTTTTTTTCGAAGCAGATCTACCATCGGATATTCAATCAGTGATTGACAAGTGGAGGAGTTATGCCGAGCAAAAGAATATCATCGGTTAAAATCAAATAAGGTGGCGGTAAAAACCGCTCGTTCCCTTTTTTTCATGGGCACATCCCAGGTGCCATTGTATTTAAGTACACGTGGTACCAACAGGTTTCCAAAATGGGTGAGTTGAACCTCCATGCTAACTTCAAAATCATAAATGCCCGTATCATAACTGAGAGAGTAATGACGGGCTAAAATCTCCAATGAATTGGCATCAAACCAGGTCACCATTCTGTCTATCACCACCTTTCCTTTATACCCCTCTTTGGCAGTGATGGTAAACAAATAACAGGATTGGCCACCCTGATCGGTCATATCCAGGGAGTAATCGTATCGTTCGCTCATGTGCTCATCAAAGATGGCGGTTTTGCCTCCCATAAAAGGAATACCGGGAATCTTCTTCCCCGGATCAAAAAAGAGCATTTTGAGCTGTTCTTTTCGTTTATCCAGGCCTTTCTTTTCCTTTACCTGACGATCATGCCCTTTTACAATATTGTTCTCTCCGCAAATGGTGCCTTTGGCAAAAAACAGACTGGCATAAAGTTCGGCGGTATAGTAATTGTAATCCCGGTCCCCATCATAGAAATCACCCGTGGTTTGTTCCTCCAGGACTTCGGTACTTCGGCAACCATTTTTAACCAACTGTTTCGTACGGCTTTGCAACGATGCTTTTACATGCCCCTTTTTATCCAACATCCGGATATCATTGAGTGATGTAAAACCGAGTACGCGCAAATTGCGAAAGGCTTTGTAAAAAGTGGTATCCTTTTTTATCCGGTCGATGAACTTGGGGATGCTCAGGTCTGATCGCATCACGAGTTCAGACAGGGTGATCATGCGGGCGAGGCGTTCATTTTCCAGCGAGTCTTCGTCCTGGGCCAGGGCGGCAATAGGTAATAGAAACCATATCAGGACCAGTCGGCGCATATTATTTTTTAGGGAAGAGCATCCGGTAATCCACGCTGATCTTCCCTTTTGAGATATCATCCAGTTTCCCCTTCATCAATTTTCGTTTTAGCGGAGTCAGGTGATCAATGAAGAGTTTGCCTTCAATATGATCGTATTCGTGCTGAATGACCCGGGCGGTGATTCCGGTGAACATTCTCTTCCGGGGTTCGAAATTTTCGTTCACATACTCAAGGCCCACCTGCATAGGGCGCCATACATCCTCCCGGATCTTGGGAATACTCAGGCAACCTTCATTATAAGGCCAATCCTCTCCTTCAAACTCTACAATATGAGCATTGATGAATACTTCTTTTGTTCCCTGATCATCCCCATATTCTTCTCTTTCTTCTTTGTCCATCCCTTTCAGTATCTGATGGCTGTCCACCACAAAAAGTCGTATGTCACGGTTTACCTGGGGAGCAGCCAACCCTACCCCACTACTGTGGTACATGGTTTCCCACATATCCGCGATCAATTTTTCCAGGCCCGGGTAATCGGGTTGAATATCCGTGGCAAGTTTTCGCAAAACTGGATGTCCGTAGGCTACGATAGGAAGAATCATTCTTTTTCTATTTCCGATTAACGGACAAAGTTACGGACTTATGGAGAAAAATGGAATATTGACGATCGGGAGCATTGGTGGGGCATCAATTCACCGCAAAGAACAGGAGAACGCTAAGCGGTTATATTTTTGTCAGATACTCCTGCAACATGATCGTTGCGGCGATCTCGTCAACGAGACCCTTTTTCCGGCGGTCCTTTTTCTTCATCCCCATTTCAAGCATGGCATCTTTAGCCATTTTGGATGTGTAACGTTCGTCCACCCGGGTGATAGGAATTTGAGGGAAATTCTTTTCCAGGTCCCTGATGCATTGTTCCACCAGCGGGGTGGCATGGGTATCCGAATCATCCCAGTTCTTTGGTTCCCCGATCAGGAAACGCTCCACTGCTTCGGTTTGCATGTATTTTTTTAAAAAAACGATCAACTCTTTTGACTCTACGGTCGTCAACCCTGTGGCAATGATCTGCAACGGGTCCGTAACAGCAATACCGGTACGTTTAAGTCCAAAGTCGATACATAAAATGCGCGCCAAGGTTTTTCTGTTTTATTGTTGTGAGGACCAAGAGCCGATAGCTATTCGCTTTTAGCCATTAGCTAAGAGGATAAGGTCGAGAATGACAAATATCGCAAATACCACCGAGGCGATACCATTAGCGGTCATAAAAGCAATATTCACCCGGCGAAGATCATCGGGCCTGACGATTGAATGCTGGTAGATCAGCATAGCGGTGAACAGCGCCATCCCAACCCAGTACACCCAATGAAAATGGCCAAATAAGCCCGCTACAAGCAAACTGATAAAGGAAAGCACATGCAAAAACCGCGATACATTCAACGCTTTTTTCTTACCTAACCGGGCGGGAATGGAATAAAGGTCATTTTCCTTATCAAAATGTTCGTCTTGCAACGAGTAAATGATATCAAATCCACTGACCCAAAACAATACAGAGAAAGAGAAAAGAAGAGGCAACCAATCAAACTTCCCGGCCACCGCAAGATAGGCCCCGATGGGTGCCAGGGAAAGACCCAATCCCAATACCAGATGGCAAAGCGAAGTAAATCGTTTAGTGTAACTATAACCCAATACCACCAGCAGGGCCACCGGGGAAAGATAAAAACAAAGGGTATTGATAAAGAATGCGCAGGTAACAAAAAGTAAACTGGAAATAACGGTGAACAAGAGGGCATGATTGGCCTTGATCAATCCGGCCGGTATTTCGCGAATGGCTGTACGAGGGTTCTTGGCATCAAATTGCCGGTCCAGATAGCGATTAAAGGCCATGGCGGCACTTCGTGCAAATACCATACAAAGTACCACCAATAGCAAAAGTTTTTTTCCTTCCTGCCAGTCAATATCGACACCCTCCGACCGGACACCCAGAAAGAACCCGATCAACGCAAAGGGCATGGCGAAGATGGTGTGGGAAAACTTAATTAAACTGAGATATTTTTTCAAAAAAAAACTATTGATAGTTTATAATTTACGATGAGTTAAAAGCTAATAGCTATTAGTTTTCAGGTATTATTTTCTTTCACGCGTTTGCGCACCAACTCCCACAACACCACCCCTGCTGCGGTCGCAATATTGAGCGAATGTTTCATCCCCCATTGAGGAATTTCTATCGTTCCTTCACACAGGGAAATAGTGGATTGCTCCACACCGGTTACTTCATTTCCAAAAATAACAGCGATTTTCTCCATGGGATCAAACTCCGCTTTTTGCAGCGGGATACTATTCTCCGTCTGCTCCACCGCAAAGACACGGTAGCCCATTTCCTTCAATTCAATCACAGCTTCGGATGCTGTTTTAAAATGTTTCCAGTTTACGGTATCTTCTGCACCAAGGGCTGTTTTTCGAATTTCCTTATGAGGAGGATACGGAGAATAACCACAGATATATATGGCTTCGAGTAAAAAGGCATCACCGGTTCGAAACAAACTACCTACATTGTACCCACTCCTTACATTTTCCAATACGGCAATGACTGGATTTTTCCGGGCTTCCCGAAACTCCTCCACCGATTTTCGACCCAGTTCTTCCATGGTCCTTTTTCGCATGGCGCAAAGATAAAGGGCCAACCCATTGGGTGTACTTATTGACGCATAAGTTTGAAGGTAACCGATTCTCCTGCCGCATTCCTGATCCGAAGGATATAGAGACCCGAAGGAAACCGGTCCAGGGGTACTGGTAAATAATTGAACCCTTTAAGCACATTCAACTGAGCATTGAAAACTTTACGTCCATAAAGGTCAAATACTTCCGTATGAAGCACCTGATCTTCTTTGGCGGTCACTTTAATAGAGGGAGGATTTTTGAATGGATTGGGATAGACCTGTACTTCAATAGTACCCGGTTTATTGGAGGGCCAGTCAAAACAAGATCCTGTATTGGGTATATTCTGATCGATCCAGGCCAGGCGTTGCCCTAACCATTGTTTTAGGGCAGTGATCTCACCCGCGTAGGAGGTTGGGATCGGACTTGGATTGGGCCAGACATACTGACCCAGGATCGGCCATCGTTGGAAATGGCGCACATTGGCTTCTCCGAGTAACGCATTTACGGAATCTATCAGAAAGAACAAGCGTTGTTCATTCAATGAACCGGCACGGAGGTTTTTCCATCGGCAGCGCAGGGAGGAGGAAAAGGAAGAATCTGTCATCAGCCTGTCCCACCAGAACGGCACCAACCAATAATCATCGCGGCAAATGGTATTGAACCGAAAACTCCATCCATCCACCGCAGCGCCACTGCAATAATCGGCGTTTCGAAATCCAAGGTCAAAATCCCATACCGGTCCGGCCTTGAGTTTTCCCCCTTTGCTCGTACGGTCTTTATGAAAATACGAACTGAGCCGGTAGCCATCCACGTTTCTGCTTACTTCATTCACAATAAAAAAGTCAACAAAGGAGGCCACATCCGCATATTTGCGATAGCCAATTTCCGGGTCCTGATAATTGGCGTCATTCAACGCTCTTTCAAAACTATCAACAAAGCTCTGCAGGTATATTTTCTGGGTGTTGGTGATATTCTCACTCTTTGGATATTCATAAATGAATTCAACCCTGCGATCCGGATTTTCCGTCGGTTTGAAATAGGAAATCCAGCTTTGTTCATCCGGGTCTTTTTTATCTATTTTAAAAATATAGCCTCCGGTCACTGCATCTCCTGTATTATCCGTATTCCCCATTTTGGTTATGGGTAACCGGCCTGAACCTCTTTTGATCTTTTCTTCCAGAATATACACTCCGCGATAATCTCCATTCAACACGACCTCCACATAGCGACAGCGCGAGGCATAATTTCCCATTTCGCGGCTTATGGTATAGGCCAGAAAATTCCGCATAAGTGTTTTGTCCGTATAAGGTGCATACAATACCCAATCGGCTTCCTTCGGCATACCCAACAGCGCCTGCTCAATATCATTTCCTGTAGCATCCTGCAATTCCACGGAATAGGATTTCATGGGAAAACTCTGGGAAGATTTTCCCCTGATCTCAATCCCAATTTTACCATTGTAGTGGTTGAAAGGATCGGTCATCTGGTTCAACTGGCCTGGACCATTGTAAATGATACCCATATCTGCCGGAATCTTTGGATCATCGGGGATTTCCACCCCTTGTGTATTGATGACAATGATGGGAAGATTGGAACTTGTCAGGTTGACGGATTGGCCTAAGCTCAGCAGGGAACAGCCCAACGATACCAGAAAGATCACACCCTTTTTCATATAGCAGTATTTTAAAACCCGGCGTGTTATGTAAAGAACGGGTCAACAGGCAAAAATACACAAATATTACCCTGTTGCAAGATGACTCCCGCCCCACTTCCTTATTTTTGCCGCCACCGTATGAGTAAAGCCAAAACATCAGATACCCCCTTGATGCAGCAACACCGGGCCATCAAACAAAAATACCCGGATGCCATCCTCTTATTTCGGGTTGGGGATTTCTATGAAACCTTTGGACCTGATGCGGTAATCGCCGCACAGGTACTTGGCATCACTCTGACCAAAAGAAACAATGGAGCGGCTTCCTCCTCTGAATTGGCCGGGTTTCCACATCATGCGCTTGATACCTATTTGCACAAACTGGTCAAAGCAGGATACCGGGTGGCCATTTGCGACCAATTGGAGGACCCCAAACTGGCCAAGGGAATCGTGAAAAGAGGGGTGACTGAAATGGTAACCCCGGGAACAGCCACCAATGATAAATTGCTTGAACACCACAGCAATAACTTCCTCGCCGGAGTTCACTTTGCTGAAAATGATCGATATGGGCTGGCTTTTCTGGATATTTCTACTGGTGAATTCCTGATTGCCGAAGGCGACAGGGACTATGCAGATAAACTACTACAGGGTTTTAAACCTGCCGAAGTGATATTTCAACGGCATAAACAGAAGTTATTCCGTGAACAGTTTGGGGGGAAAATGTATAATTATACCCTCGATGAATGGATATTTACCCCAACCTATGGTACGGACACCTTGCTCAAACATTTTCAAACCCATTCACTCAAAGGATTTGGTGTCGAGGACCTGCAGGAGGGATTGATCGCCGCCGGTGCTGTATTGCATTATCTGAAGGATACCGAACATCCCAACCTCCAGCACATCAGTTCACTCCAACGAATCGACCGGGAGGATTTCTTGTGGATGGACAGGTTTACGATCCGCAATCTTGAACTGGTACACCGCTCCAACGAGAACGCCACCACCCTGCTGGATGTCATCGATACTACGGTTTCCCCTATGGGTGCCCGACTCCTGCGTCGCTGGCTGGTTTTTCCCTTGCGGGATATCCAGAAGATACAGGAAAGACTCAACCTGGTGGAATACCTGGTGAAGGATACGGAAATCCGTAACCGCCTGCATCAACATATCAAAGCCTGCGGAGATATTGAACGCTTGATCTCCAAAGTCCCGATGAAAAAGATCAATCCACGGGAAGTGCTGCAACTGGGCAGAGGGTTGAAACAGGTGGAAGCGATTCGTCAGGTTTGTTTGGCATCGACCAGTGAATATTTGAAGCGATTGGGCGATGCACTTAATCCATGTCCATTTATCGCGGAGAAAATTTTCAAGGAGATCGTGGAAAATCCCCCGGCCCTCGCAGCCAAAGGCGGGATGATCCAGGCTGGCATCCATGCCGAACTCGATCAACTCCTGGCCATTGCCCACAACGGAAAAGAATACCTGGCCAGTCTGCAACAAAAGGAGGCCCAGGAAACGGGAATTTCTTCTTTAAAGATCGCCTTCAACAATGTCTTTGGATATTACCTGGAAGTAACCAATGCCCATAAAAACAAGGTACCTTCTTCCTGGATCCGGAAGCAAACCCTGACCAATGCCGAGCGGTACATCACCCCGGAATTAAAGGAATATGAAGAAAAGATCACCGGTGCTGAGGAAAAGATACTCGGACTGGAAACCGCCATCTTTGAAGGGCTGGTCACCGAGTTACAGGATTATTTACAACCTATACAATCTAACGCACACATCCTCGCCAACCTGGATTGTATGTGTGCCTTTGCGCAAAATGCCTTGCAGTTTCAATTCCGCAAACCGGTGTTACATGAAGGAGAGGAATTGGATATCCGCGAAGGCCGCCACCCGGTGATCGAACGGCAGCTTCCTGCCGGCGAAACCTATGTGAGCAATGACCTGATGCTGGATAAAACCAAACAACAACTGATCATTCTGACCGGACCTAATATGAGTGGTAAAAGTGCTCTGTTACGGCAAACCGCGCTGATCGTTTTATTGGCTCATACCGGGAGTTTTGTTCCAGCGGCCGCTGCCAGCATTCCGCTGACCGATAAAATTTTTACCCGCGTGGGTGCTTCCGACAATCTGAGTGGTGGGGAATCGACCTTTATGGTGGAAATGAATGAAACGGCCAGTATCATCAATAACCTCACCCCCAGA
Source organism: Chitinophagaceae bacterium (assembly GCA_033762195.1). Classification (GTDB taxonomy): domain Bacteria; phylum Bacteroidota; class Bacteroidia; order Chitinophagales; family Chitinophagaceae; genus SpSt-398. The sequence continues at coordinate 27,912 of JANRLV010000044.1, forward strand.
AGCCTGGTATTATTGGATGAGATTGGAAGGGGAACCTCTACCTACGATGGTATTTCCATTGCCTGGAGTATTGCGGAGCACCTGCACGAATCGCCTCATCGACCTTTTACCCTATTTGCAACGCATTACCATGAGTTGAATGAACTGGAAGAAAAACTCGTCCGGGTAAAAAATTTCCATATCACCAATAAAGAAGTAGGAAACCGCATACTCTTTCTGCGAAAACTCGCCCCCGGCGGCAGCACCCACAGCTTTGGTATCCATGTAGCCCGTATGGCCGGGATGCCCCCCTCCCTGATCAACCGGGCCAATGAGATCCTGGCCCAATTGGAAGATAAACACCTGAGCGGGCAACCCGCAGCATCGGAAAAACTAAAAGACCTGACCGGACCCGGACAGGAACGTCTACAGCTTTCTATTTTCGATGCCCATACCGAAACCTTCCAAACCATAAGGACCATACTTGAAAGCACTGATATCAACCGGCTGACTCCTGTTGAGGCATTGCTGAAATTGCAGGAAATCAAGAATCTGCTGAAATAGGCAGACTCATGGGAATTAATTTGTTATAAATTATTGATTATTAATTATTTATTAGAGGTTCTGGCTTGGGATAATTTATCGGATAATCAGCAATTAATAATTAATAATTCCTACCCTGCGATTTGCATTAAAAATTGGTCAGTATCAAAAACTTCTTATTTTTATACCAAATAAGAACTAACATGAGAGGACCAAAACTAACTGCTTTACTTTCTTCTTTTTCGCTGCTGCTGATCCTGAGTTCCTGCGATCGTGATACGCAAAATGATACCAATGACATTGTAAGGGCCAAAGGTGTGATCATCAATGGCGCTCAATCTGTTCCAGCCAATACATCTGCCGGTACCGGAACACTTGACCTTGTTTATAGCAAAGCCACAAAAACGCTGACCTACACCTTCAACTGGAGTGGATTAAGTGGTCCGGCTATTGCTGGAAATATTCATGGATTGGCCAGTCGTGGTACGGTAGCCCTTCCCCCACCGTTGGGAACCTACGCAAGTGGTGTGGCCCAGGTTCTTTGGTCAACCAGTGCTCCCAAAGGCGCTGCTGGTTCTTACTCCGGAACCTTGTTGGTTGATGGAGTGGTGATCAAAGAAGATGACCTCTTAGCTGGAAAATATTATGTGAATATCGTGACGCAGGCACGTCCTACCGGTGAGATCCGCGGACAGATCGAATTCTAAGGCCTCCTTTCGCACACACACAATCATCAATATAAAAGTCCCTGGCGCTGCCGGGGATTTTTATTTAGCATCAAACCAAAGTGGCGTAGCGTCATTCCAATTACCGTTATAGTTGATGAACAACTCCTCGTACGGAGAAATATTTCGAACCGTTTTGATCTGGATGGTCTGCTCCTCAAAATTCATTTCGTACTCGCAATTTGATCGGTAAGAATGATTGTACACCGGTACATACCCCATTGCCATACAACACTGGTCTTTTTCTTTTCCCCATTCAAAAATATAGTCATGCAGACTCGTCTTATCAAGCCATTTTCTTTCTTCACTGGTCATTACAATGACAGGTGAAACCTCAATGATGGTATCCCGGTCAATGGCTTCACTGGTAAAGACGCCACGACCCATATTATCAGACTGGTCAATATACAGACAGGAAAGCAGCATGGGGCAAAAATAAGTGTTGTAAATTTGATCCATGTCACTGGAACTTGAACAGGAAAATATTGGTTTGAAGGAGCAATTTGAAGCCATTATTCAAACAGAGGATAAACTCGCGATCCGGGAATTTCTGGACCACCAGAATATCAGTGAGGTGGCCGATCTGGTTTATGAGTATGCGGAGTTTGATGAGCAGATCATCGCGGGTATGAGTGTACACCGGGCCGCCAAAGTGTTCAAGATCCTTGAATTTCCCACACAAAAAAGGATTATTCAGGAACTCCCCCCTTCCAAGACCGCTGAATTGCTCAATGAACTGCCAGCAGATGACCGGACTGACTTTTTGGAGGAGCTCCCCAGTAATGTGGTGCGGGAACTGATCAAACTTCTGGATCCGGAGGAAAGAAAGATCACGCTTTCACTGCTGGGTTACCCGGATAACAGCGTAGGCCGGTTAATGACCCCCGATTATGTGTACGTTTATGTGGATGATACAATTGCCGAGGTATTGGATACGATTCGCCGGGTAGGAAAAGACTCGGAGACGATCGACGTGATCTATGTCATCAACAATAAGGGGGAACTCTTAGATGACATCCGGATCCGCGAATTCCTGCTCAATCCACCCGATAAGAAAGTAAGTGAATTGATGGATGACCGGGTTATCTCCCTGAATGTGTTTGAAGACCAGGAGATGGCTTATGAAGCCTTTAAGATGAATAACCGAGTGGCCTTACCCGTTGTGAGTAACAGTAATAAGCTATTGGGCATTGTGACCATTGATGATGTACTGTGGGTGGCGAGTGAAGAATTCTCTGAAGACGTGCAAAAGATCGGGGGTACCCAGGCGCTCGACCAGCCTTATCTTGAAACCTCTGTATTGGGTATGTTCAAGAAAAGGATCATCTGGCTGATGATCCTGTTTGTCGGGGAGTTGATCACTATTTCTGCCATGCAGCAGTTTCAGGATGAAATTGCCAAGGTAGTCATCCTGGCCACTTTTATTCCGTTGATCATTTCAAGTGGAGGGAACAGTGGCTCCCAGGCATCTACCCTGGTGATACAAGCCATGGCCCTGGGTGAGGTCACGATAGCCGATTGGTGGAAGATCATGCGCCGGGAGATCATCAGTGGGTTGCTCCTGGGTGCCGTGCTATGCCTGATGGGAATAGCGGTAATATCGGCCTGGCATTTTTTATCGGATACTTTTGGGGTTCATTATCTCCGCATTGCTTTTACCATCGGCCTCTCACTGGTGGGTATCGTCATGTGGGGGACATTAATGGGTTCCATGCTCCCTCTTTTACTCAAACGATTTGGGGCCGACCCTGCAGCCTCTTCGACCCCCTTTGTCGCCACACTGGTAGATGTAACCGGTTTGCTGATCTATTTTGGTTTTGCCTCGCTGATGCTGGGGGGCATTCTCCTTTGATTTGTGCTTCCTTTTTATGACCTTTGCAAGCAAATTGAATATCCTTCTTTTTAATTACCTAAAACCCCTTCTATGTGCGGAATTGTTGGTTACACTGGCCCCCGCGAAGCCTACCCGATCATCATTAAAGGACTAAAGCGCCTGGAATACCGCGGCTATGACAGCACTGGTGTAGCCTTGCAAAACAAAGAACTCAAAGTTTACAAGAAAAAAGGGAAAGTAGCCGACCTTGAAGAAACACTGATTGGAAAAGATGTTCACGCACATACAGGAATTGGCCATACCCGTTGGGCCACCCATGGCGAACCCTCTGACCGAAATGCCCATCCGCACCGCTCCGCTTCAGGAAGACTGGCCATGATCCACAACGGAATCATTGAAAATTATGCCCAGATCAAAAAAGAGCTTTCTAACAAAGGATATATTTTTCACAGTGACACAGATACAGAGGTCCTGTTGAATTTCATTGAAGAAATTCAAAAAAACAATGAATGTGGTCTGGAAGAGGCTGTCCGGATCGCGTTAAAAAGAGTTACCGGCGCCTATGTGATTCTGCTGATCGATGAGAAAGACCCGGAAACCATCATTGCCGCACGCAAAGGAAGCCCGCTGGTGATCGGAATCGGGAAAGGAGAACATTTCCTTGGATCCGATGCCACACCCATGCTGGAATACACCAAAGAGGTGGTCTATGTAAACGATTATGAACTGGCCATCGTTAAACCCGATGAATTGATCCTGAAAAATCTCGGAAATGAAAAAGTAACTCCTTATGTCCAAAAACTGGACCTTGAATTAGCCGCCATAGAAAAAGGCGGATATGAACATTTCATGCTCAAAGAGATCTTTGAGCAACCAGATACCATCTATGATTGTCTCCGTGGCCGTCTTGACCCTGCAACAGGAACGATCACTATGGCCGGGGTTGAAAAAGAGCTTGATAAATTAAAAAATGCCGACCGTATCATCGTTATTGCCTGTGGCACCAGTTGGCATGCCGGTCTGGTAGCAGAATATATATTCGAAGAACTTTGCCGGATTCCGGTGGAAGTGGAATATGCTTCAGAATTCAGGTATCGCAACCCGGTGATTAGACCAGGAGATGTGATCATAGCTATTTCCCAAAGCGGCGAAACCGCCGATACCCTGGTGGCCATTGAAAAAGCGAAAGAACAAGGAGCCTTGATATTTGGGATCGTCAATGTAGTTGGTTCGTCCATTGCCCGTGCGTCTCAAACAGGTGCCTATACCCATGCCGGACCGGAGATCGGCGTGGCTTCCACCAAAGCCTTCACTGCCCAGCTGGCTGTACTTACCATGGTGGCACTTAAATTGGGAAAAGAAAAGGGAACGATTTCCGAGGAGCGATATCTTCATCTTGTCAATGAACTCTATGCCATTCCGGAAAAAGTGACCAAGGCCCTTGAGCTATCTGCCAACGTAAAACAACTGGCAGAAAAATACAAAGACGCCCATGATTTTCTCTACCTCGGCCGCGGATATAATTTTCCGGTGGCCTTGGAAGGGGCACTCAAATTGAAAGAGATCTCGTATATCCATGCTGAAGGTTACCCGGCCGCTGAAATGAAACACGGCCCAATTGCCCTGGTAGATGAACACCTGCCGGTGGTATTTGTCGCAACGCGTGATTCCTATCACGAAAAAGTGGTGAGCAATATGCAGGAGATCAAAGCCCGTAAAGGGAAAGTGATCGCCGTGGTCAATGAGGGAGATCAGGATACCGCCTCCCTTTGTGATGATGTTATGTGGGTACCTGCTGCAGATGAGATCGTTGCCCCGATGCTGAGTACGATCCCACTTCAACTCCTGGCCTACTATATCGGCGTAGCAAAAGGATTGGATGTAGACAAACCCCGTAATCTGGCTAAATCTGTGACCGTTGAATAAAGTCCCTCATTCATACCAATACCATGAATAGACGCCCCCTGAAATCACTCGGTTATGGCTTTGTCAAACCCGAATACATCCCCAAGGGAAAAGATGAATATTACCTTCGGAATATACAGAACCGAAGTGGGATCAACTACCGTGAGCTATCAGCCTACGAAATCGAGGTGTTGGTACGGAACAGAAATACATCGGATAACTGGAATAATGTACTGGTGTCTGATGCTTTTAATCCGGAACTGGTAAAGAACTGCAAGTTTTATGGACTGATTCGTATTGGTAAACTGGAACCTTACTTTCTGGAATACCATGATGTGAAAATGGCGGTAGGTTTGTATGACAGTACCCTCATCAGTTGTGATTTTGGTGACAATGTGGTTATCAGCAATGTGAACTATCTCTCCCATTATATCATTGGCAACGAAGTGATGATCGTGAACATCAATGAAATGTCCACAACCGACCATGCCAAATTTGGTAACGGGATCATTAAGGAAGGAGAAAAGGAATCGGTGCGTATCTGGTTGGAAGTTTGCAATGAAAACGCCGGCCGAAAAGTGCTTCCATTCAATGGCATGTTACCGGGCGATGCCTGGATATGGTCCAAGTTTCGGGGCGAGAGTTGGTTGATGAAAAAACTGATTGACTTTACCGAACGAAAATTTGACCGGCAACGGGGATATTATGGAAAGATCGGTGACCGTACCGTGATTAAAAATGTACGGATCGTCAAAGATGTATGGATCGGCACCGATGCCTATATCAAAGGGGCGAATAAGATCAAGAATGTCACGATCAATTCCACCCAGGAAGCCAGGTCACAGGTAGGAGAAGGTTGTGAACTGGTAAACGGGATAATTGGGGAAGGATGCCGGATCTTTTACGGTGTAAAGGCAGTCCGTTTTTTCTTGTCCGCCCATTCTCAACTCAAATACGGAGCGCGATTGATCAACTCCTATCTTGGTGAAAATTCAACGATCTCCTGTTGCGAAGTATTGAATTCCCTGATCTTTCCCGCCCACGAGCAACACCACAACAATTCATTTCTGTGTGCTGCCCTGGTAATGGGGCAAAGTAATATGGCCGCTGGTGCCACCATTGGCTCTAATCATAACAGCCGTGGCGCGGATGGAGAGATCATTGCTGGAAGAGGATTCTGGCCCGGGTTATGTGTCAGCCTCAAACATAATTCCAGGTTTGCTTCCTTTACCATCATTTCCAAAGGAGATTTCCCGGCAGAACTGAATATTCCCTTTCCTTTTTCCCTGGTAAGTCATGATGTGTCCAATGACCAGATCACCATTATGCCTGGTTATTGGTTCATGTATAACATGTATGCCCTTGCCCGGAATTCACAAAAAAGCCGTGACCGTGATAAAAGGCTGGTAAAGTCCACCCGGATAGAATACGATTTTCTGGCACCGGATTCTGTGAATGAAATATTCACCGCGCTGACCCTCTTTAAAAAGTACCGGACAAAAAAGAATACTGGCGAAGAACTGGACCTTAGCAAAGCCGGACTGGAGAACTCTAAACGAAAGGTGATTGCCCTAAAAACAGTGAGGGCAGAAAAGATCTATCAGGAACTGATCACCTATTATGCCGGTATCCACCTGGTTGGGTATATTCAACGTCATGGCCTCCGGTCATGGAACAGCCTACGTTCTACCCTTCCTTCCCGGTTAAGTCGTGCCAACTGGGTCAATATTGGCGGACAGCTGATGCCTGAATCCTCCCTGCAAACTTTGTTCAAACAAATCAAATCAGGCAAGGTCAATTCATGGGATCAGGTGCACGAATTTTATGAGAAGAATGCTGCCGTTTATGATGAACAAGTATTCCAGCATGCCCTTGCTTCCTGGCTCGAACTAAAAGGTATGCCGCTCTCCCGCTTTGGAAAAAAAGATTTACTGACCATTCTGCAAGAAACCCTTGATATCAAAGAATGGATGACCAAGGGTGTTTACGAATCCAGGGCTAAGGACCACCGCAACCCGTTCCGGAAAATGGTATATGATTCCAATGCAGAAATGAATAGTGTGATCGGCAAATTGGAGGAAAACCCATTCATACAACAACAGAAACAGGAGTTCCTCCAATTCAAAAGAAAAACCAACCAGCTGATCCGCCAATTCAGTGCCTGATCATCGGTTTTGAAACGGAATAACCGGGTAGGATTTTTTTGCTGAGCAGATGCGCATCCAGAAATGTCCTTTCCCTAATCTTCCCAATTGGATCGGACATTGGTTCTTCCCTTTTCCCAATACAAACGGCCACTGAAGCCGCACCTTTCCAGCCAGGTCTATAACTTGTATGATCACCTGTTCCCGGTCTTCTCCAATGATATCCAGCGTGGCCCGATCATAAACCGGGTTTGGGAAAAGCCGGGCCAGCGATTTTTGGTTAAGCCATGCCCTAGTTCGAAGTACTGGCGATAATGCTGTTTTGCCTGACACCTCTCTTAATTTAATGCGAAAAGATAGTACAGGGTTTATATCCACCTCCCCTGCTAAATGGTCATCCACCACCATTGAACTATCCACCCACGAATGATGGCTTTGTTGGGTGGCAGGTATGGAGGCTATGAGTCTGAATTCCTCGCCATTGACTGAACGTTCAATTTCAAAACGATCAGAAAGACCAGGTATATCCCCCATTTGCCAATTCAAACGCCAGCCATTTTTCTCTTCCTTCAATTCACAATGAACAAAATGCAATGGCAACGGGTTGACGGGCTGACTTTCACTACTGGCCAGGGTAAGAAATCCCCCTTTCTCCACCGGCCTGGCCGTTGCTAACATACCTGTGAGCGGATTGTTTGTCAGGGTTTCAAAATTACCCTGCCCATTGTTTTGCCAGCTACCTTCTCCATTGTTATAGGCCACCCGAAGGGAGGAGGCATCATTGGCAAAACTCATTTCTCCTACCCTGATGTCCATCTGTCTTGGTGCAGCCTGTTCCACTGTACCTACCAGCCAATACTCCACCTGACTGATGTGAGATAGGTCCGGATCCAAGGTAGCTGTTTCCATCTGGCGTGGATCCTGACGGTGATAGGAAATCTCCCAGTAGTCTGTGACAAGCCCTTCCGCTGATGCATGCACTTTAACTGGTGCATAGAAACCTCCCTCACCAATAGGAAAGGTAAAGTCAACATTCCCTTCCTTCATAGCCGGCCCGTTTACATGACTCGTGGGGCCTGCTCCAACCCAATGGGCGCTTAAAGGAAATACAAGTGGCCTGCCCGGCCCGGCATTTACCTGCCCATTGGAAAAAATGAATTGATAGGGAACCCGCAGGGGTGATTCTAAAATGATCCCCTGGGGATTGTCCACACGCAACCATAAACTATCTCCCAAAAAAGAAGCTCCCGGCCCCATCCTGACCGTCTGCCATTGTGCTCCCTTGAACATGATCCCGGGTTTTCCAGTTCCAGTTTCCACAATACTGCCTTTTACATGGACCGCCCCACCGGTAAGAAGCTCTGTTGGATGCGCGCCACTGGAAAGGTTCAACACACTTCCGGTGTCCACAAAGAGCAACCCTTCGACCCCCAATTGATTTTGGATATTGTGGGTATAGTCAGCCCCATTTAGCAACTGGAAGTCTCCGCGTATGGAAAGCCTGTTTATCCCTGAAGAAACATAGGTTTTATTTCCTCCGGCTGCCAATCCCATTAAAAACAAGGAACCGAAAGTCCGGCCCGAACCGGAAAGTACATAACTCGTTCCCGGCGTTCCTGGCACATCAAAAGAAAATATACCTTTTTCAGTTCCAGGCTGTGTGGAAAGCCGGGTAACAAAATTGTTGGTGTGCCCGCGGGGTGTCCGGTGAATATATAAGCCGCCATTGTTGATCCGGAAAAAATTATCGGCGGATACCATTACCGGTGTACCCGAGCTGGCCCCGGAGGCATTCAAAAAAACTGCCCCACTATCAAGCACAAGGGCATCACCAGCACCTGTAGCTATGAAAGCAGGATTGGCGGTATTTGTTACTGGCAGTGTGAGTTGGATGGAATTTCCACTGGCTGGTTTGATCTGCAACCGGGACAAACTGACCAATACATTACCATCTGGCAATCGCACTTCATAGTTCTGCAAGACTAAGGAGTGGTCCAGCATTACTTCATCGGTTGGTTGTGGAACCTGATCGTGCTGCCAATTAAAGGGGTCGTTCCAGGCCAGGTTATCCCCGTCGCCATCCGAGTTTCCATCCCATTTGATTTGTGCGGTTACCGAAAAAGAACTTAAAACAGAAAAGCTAAAAAAAGCAAAGATCATTTTTTTCATAAGGAGGTTTTTGAGGTTGAGAACAATAAGCAAAGCTAATTTTGAAACGAATTGACATAAAAAAACCTCCCGTATTTGGAAGGTGAAAATTCTATAAAAAATCGGTTGAAATCACCGTTTTGGAACGGGAAGAAGATGGAGCAAGGTATCAACCCGATGGGCATCACTGTCGGCCATTTGCTGCAGGTCCTTCGCCACATCTGCTTCTGAAGGCGTACTGTTTGCGGTATCTGCCTTGTTCTCTGTTTTGTTCTTCTCTGAATTATTACAAGCGGCCAGAGAAAGGGCGAAAAGGGAAACAAGAAGGAATTTTTTCATATAATCGGTTTTAATATTGAATGGTTCAAAGTTAAATTACTTTTTCCGGAAGAAGATACGTACCGGCACCCCACTGAATTTGAAATTTTGCCTTAATTGGTTCTCCAGATAATTCATATAGGGTTTCTTAATATCATCCGGGAAATTGGTAAAAAAGGCAAATGATGGTACCGGCGTTGGTAACTGGGTAATGTATTTAATTTTGATCAGGTGTCCACGTACCATGGGTGGATGATAGGATTCCACCGCTTTGAGCATAACATCATTCAGCTTGGAGGTAGGGACTTTCCGGCTTCTGTTCTCATACACATCCAATGCCATCTCGATGGCCTTGAAAATCCTGGTTTTTTCCAATGCAGAAATGAACAAAACAGGAACGTCTGTAAAAGGGGCCAGTCTTTGCTTCAATTGTTTCTCATAATCCCGGGCTGTATTGGTCGATTTTTCCATCAGGTCCCATTTATTCACCAGGATGAGAACACCCTTTCCTTTCTTTACAGCCAGGCTGAAGATGCTCAGGTCCTGAGCGGTGATTCCCTTTTCGGCATCAAGCAATAACAAACATACATCCGCCTCGTCCACCGCTTTGATGGCACGAATAACAGAGTAGAACTCCAGGTCTTCGTGAACCTTTGATTTTCTACGAATACCTGCCGTATCGATCAGGATGAACTCCTTTTGATACATATTGTAATGCGTGTGTATGGTATCCCGTGTTGTGCCGGCCACATCACTGACAATGGTACGCTCCTCTCCGATCAAGGCATTTAACAAAGAAGATTTCCCTACATTAGGTTGGCCAATGATGGCGAATTTGGGTAACTCCTGTTCGCGCTTAACTTCCTCCGAGGCCGACTCGGGTATGCCTTCTGCGATTGCATCCAGCAATTCTCCTGTACCACTTCCACTGATAGAAGACAGAAAAAAGGTATTGGCAAAACCCAGGCTATAAAATTCATTGGCCAAAAGCATCCTGTCCCCATTATCCACTTTATTCACCACCAGATAAACCGGTTTATTGCTTTTACGCAGTACTTTGGCCATGGCATCATCCAGGTCAGTAATACCCGTAGCCACATCCACCATAAAAACAATGGCATTGGCTTCTT